>JAZLIT010000073.1:0-2964 GCA_045617525.1 Solibacillus sp.
AGGTGTTAAGAATGTTGAATTGGTTAAAGGATTGGCAAAACAAATTGTTTCTTTTCTTGTTGAACTTCATTCTATTTCAGGTGAAAAAGCAAGTCGAGATTTGAAACTAAAGGTTCGTAATCCTCGTGAAGAGATGTATAACTTGTATAATAAGATTCAAAAAAAAATATTTCCTTTTATTAGAAAAGATGCTCAAAAGGATATCTCACAATCTTTTGAAACGTTCTTAAAAGAGAAGGCATACTCTAATTTAGATATAACACTTATACACGGAGATTTCGGTGCATCTAACATTTTGTGGGATCCAGAAACAAGTATGATTTCAGGGATAATAGATTTTGGTGGTTCGGGATTAGAAGATCCAGCGTATGACTTTGGTGGAATACTCTCTAGCTATGGTGAGGATTTTTTTGAAATGTGCATTAACCTATATCCTAACGGTAATGAAATATCTGAACGAGTTAAATTTTATAAAAGTACATTTGCTTTACAAGAAGCATTGCACGGGATTGAAAATGGAGATAGACAGGCTTTTGAAGATGGAATTAAAGATTATAGATAGATTGCTTGATATTCAACAGTTGGGTGCAATTCTTGAATAAGCCCATTTTTTCTACTTCAACTAACGAAGGCTATTCTTCAATAGGAGAATAGCTTTTTATTTTATTAAAAGCGCGTATACAAGGTATAGATACATAGACTTTCATTCTTATTTGAAAATTTTTTTATTTTTTTGTAAACTTTTTGCTGGAAAGAGACTCTTTAGTAGTGAAGCCTTTAGAAAGGAGTACCTATGGATTCGTATCTTTTGTTGGAAATATACAAGAAGCAAGCAAAAATGATTTATCTTTATTTAAAAAAGAACGGCTGTAGTCATGAAGATGCAGAGGATATTGTTCAAGAAAGCTATACGAAATTTATTGCTTATAGCAGCGGTGTTCCTTCCGATAAAGCACTTTCCTATATTTTTACGATTTCCATGAATGAATTTAAAAAACTGTTAAGGAAAAGGGGCAAAGAACAATCCATTTCAATTGACGATGATTATTTCTGGAACAATTTTGCTAATGACCAGGATACGGAATTGAATGTATTAACGATCGAAATGAATTATGAAATCGCACTTGTATTAGACCGTATTCGAGAAATCTTTAAGCAGCTTTTACTATTAAAATATGAGCTGGAACTTAGTTATAAAGAGATTGCTTTGTTATTGGGCATGAAGGAAGAAACGGTCAGGACTTATTTATTTCGGGCAAGAAAAGAATTTCAAAAGAAGTGGAGGGAGCTACATGAATGATATTTTGGATGATCTTTTTGATGAAAAGAAAATCAAGAAAGCAGTAAGAAGAGGGAAATTGAAGACAATTATTACGGTTATTATTATTTCTATAATGGTATTCGTAGTTTTAAACATAGCTAATTTTGCAATTTCAGCAAACTATAGTGAAAAGGCATATAAGCAGTGGGATGCTTATGTCCGTCTCAGCACGCCAAACGGTTACATAAGTGAAACCGTAGATTCCAAAGGTCTATTAGGCGGAGTAAGCAACTATGAAATTTCGAAAGACTTTAAAATCAAATCGGTTGTTATCGAACGAAAACAATACTCATTTGGTCTGTTCCCATCTGTTTTAACATCTAGATTCTCAGGAAGCAAAATAGGTAGTAAAGGTGAAGATTGGCAATTTGGCTATAAAGAAAATGGTTGGCGAGAAATGATGTTTTTCCATCCGAATGTATCCTATAAAAAATATAAAGATGATGAAGAACAGATAGAGCTTATGCAAGGCGATAAAATTTATGAAGTGGCACTTTCCTTTGATCGGCCATACAAACCAAGAGAACTTTTCATACAGCTTCCCGAAATGACATGGTTTTGGGTAGACACTTATAGTAGTGACCAATTAAACGAGTTTCAAAAAGAAGCAAAAGAAAACGATGGGTCTTCAACATTTATTAGAGAAAAAGATGCGCTAGGATTCTCAATAAACAGGCCTTATATTTCAATCCATGATTTAGAAGGTGAGTACGAACAATTTCAAGAATTACTGCAAATGAGTATTTCCTCTGATCACCAAAATGTTTTTAACAAGATGAAAGATGTCAAGTTAGAGAATGTAGAAATATTAGGAGCAGTCGTTTATGGAACGAAGGAAGAAATAGTAGAAATCTTAAAAGATCCAATTATAAAGGCTTCATCATTAGGGGGATTCATTGAAAATTATTAGTTGATGTGAACTTAATATTCCAATGGAAAAGGTTCAACAATCAGGCGCAATTCTTGAAAAGGAATTGTGCCTTTTTCAAATCTGAATTGTGTTTGTGGTAACAAAGCAAGGTGGAATTGGATTAGGTTATATGAAGGAAACGCATTTACATAAAGTTCATGACTAAATGGTAGCTGAATTGAATTTTTCAACGCTTTTATGCGGATTTGTTTCACTGTGATTATTTTTGTGAATCTAGTATCTTCTTAAATTTTTGCTTTTATTTGAATATTTTTACTCATTTTAATGGAAAAATATAATATTGACGATTTAAATTAAACTTGTTATGATTCCCCTAGTGTTTTTAAAAAGAATATATAAACCTTGTATAAGTTCAAGAATATGGCTTGAAAGTTTCTACCAGCTACCAGTAAATAGCTGACTACAAGGAATGGGAAATTAATGATATATTTTTATTCCATTTTGTAGAGGAAACTTTGGCCTAATTATGTGGTCAGAGTTTTTTTTATTATCAAGGGAAAAGATAAAATGAGTTGGTTGTAAAACGCATCTGGGCATCATTCTCTTTCAATCTTTGATCTAGCAACTAGGAGGGTACAACATGAAAAACTTTTTTAAATTTAAAGAACGGGGTACTTCCTATAAAACGGAAACACTTGCCGGGATTACGACTTTCTTATCAATCGCGTATATTTTAATCGTTAACCCAATTATCCTAAGCCAATCTGGTATG
>JAZLIT010000074.1:0-1316 GCA_045617525.1 Solibacillus sp.
TGAGTTGCTAATGACGAACGGGCATAAATCTTTTCGCCTACAACATATTTGCCTTCCACAATCTTAGCAGCAATATCTTCCGCTATAAGTTGATATTTCGGTTGCTTTATTTGCATTTTTTTATCCATTTTAACTTACTCCCCTATTACATTAATTATATTTTACTATGGAATGCGTAAAACAACTGGATCTACGCCAAGATTTCAGGCACACTTTGCTTAAATTTTTGTTGTGTAACTTCCACTTTTTGGAGTTCCACACCCCGAGTAGGCGGTCAATTTGAAAAGACCCTTTGACCGCCTACTTGGAATGTAGAGAGAAAATGATAGGAGGTTGCGACTGAAAAATAAGGTGAGAATTAATTCATAATCTCCTTTTCTTCTTTTTTTCATTGTGGCATAGAATCTTTAAACGTTATTGAATATCTTTAATTGTATATTGTGAGCCTAAACCCGAGTGAATATACGTACCTGCCACCTTTTTTGGGTTGAAGGTTAATCCAACATGTTTTCGTGTGTCTAGACCCGTTCATTCTAAAAGTGAGGTTTTTACTTTTTGGTGATGTACGGACATGTCCTCTTATTACCTCTATTTTAGTGAGGTAGGCGAGGAATGTCCATATATCTATATAACATCCATTATGATTCAACCCATAATGATTTTGGTTTAACTTGGTTAAATGCGACTCAGTGCAAATCAAAGGCAAATAAAAATCGCCAAAACCCTTATATAATAGGGTTTTTGACGCTTAATGCAATGAATTAGATAATAATAATAATGGAGATGATGGGAGTCGAGCCCTCATTCCCCCCGCTTCGCCCTCATCAAATTATACTACCGAAATAAACAATGCAACCCAGCCTGCAAGCAACAATAGCCCACCGATTGGCGTTACTGCACCTAGCTTTTTGATGCCTGTAAGTGATAACACATATAAGCTACCAGAGAAAATGACAATACCTGCTGTAAATAAATAGATTGCTGCGGTTAAGCTTGATGCCTCGCCATTCACCGCCATTAAAATTCCTGCTAATGCAATCGCAAATGTATGCGTGAATTGATAGCTTACGGCTGTTTCCCAGTTTTTTGCGTATTTTGGTTCTTTAAATTTATCTTTTAAAGCGTGCGCGCCGAATGCACCAAAGGCTACACCGATAAATCCTAAAATCGCCGCGATTAAAATTGCTGTGTTCATTGTTAAATCCCCCTCTATCTATCCCGAATTGTAAATTGAATTTGCTAGATTAGCAACTGCTCCCATAAAAAAACTGCCTAGAAATGGATTCGTGACATTTCCAGGCAGTCTCTATCATTTA
>JAZLIT010000075.1:0-21672 GCA_045617525.1 Solibacillus sp.
GGGAGAAGGCTGGAGCCGTGCCCGCGAAAAGCGTCCGCCGGAACGGAATCAACGGCTGCGAAGGAAAAGCGAGGACAGGAACGAATTTCGTTCCTGTCCTCGCTTATCTGTGCATAAGTGGACTTTTTCAGTGCCCTCGAATTCGCGACTCTGTTTTTTGCTAGTATAAGCAATTATTTTTTCATTGTTTTGTTTTCAGCAAGGTTAACATGCCAAGATAAAGCTTCACTTAAAATATGTGGAGTATGGTGGTTACCCGTAGCTTCTACAGCACGGTTGTAGTAATCCCATAATTGCGCTTTATAATCTGGATGAGCACAGTTTTCGATAATTAATGCAGCGCGCTCTTTTGGAGCTAGGCCACGTAAATCAGCGATCCCTTGTTCAGTTACGATTACATCTACGTCATGCTCAGTATGGTCTACGTGAGAAACCATTGGTACGATTGAAGAAATCGCGCCACCTTTTGCATATGATTTCGTTACGAAGATTCCAAGACGTGCGTTACGAGCGAAGTCACCAGAACCACCGATACCGTTCATCATGCGAGTACCTGAAACATGTGTAGAGTTTACGTTACCATAGATGTCTAACTCAAGAGCCGTGTTGATTGAGATTAAGCCCAAACGACGGATAAGCTCTGGGTGGTTAGAGATTTCTTGTGGACGTAGCAATAATTTAGAAGCGTAAGCGTCTAAGTTACCATATACTTTTTTACCTAATTCTTCAGATAAAGTAATTGATGCACCTGTTGCAAAGCTTACTTTACCAGCGTCGATCAAGTTGAATACCGCATCTTGTAATACTTCAGAAGCTACAACTAGGTCTTCAAATTCAGAGTTAGCAAAGCCGTCAAGTACAGCATTAGCTACAGAACCTACACCAGATTGTAAAGGCATTAATTTATTAGTAAGACGACCAGCTTTAATTTCAGCGCGGAAGAAATCTAATAAAATATTAGCCATATTTTCAGTTTCCTCATCTGGAGGAACGATTAATGAAGGAGCGTCTAGCTCTTCAGAAATAACGATTGCTTGGATTTTTGCAGGATCAACTTTGATACCGATTGTACCAATACGTTGAGTTGCATCAGTCATTGGAATTGCTTCACGTTGACCTTGTTCACCAGGAATATAAATATCGTGTAATCCGATTAAAGCATCAGGATGTGCAAGATTTAATTCAATAATGATATTTTCAGCGTATTCAACAAAGATTGGCGAGTTACCAACAGAAGTTGTTGGGATGATCATGCCATCTTCAGTAATTGCTACTGCTTCGATAATAGCGTGCTTAATAGGGCCGATAATTCCTTGGCGTACTAATTCAGCGTTATGAGAAAGGTGAGCGTCAACATACGTTACGTCGCCTGTGTTGATCATGTTACGGATACCGGCATCAGCTTGGAAAGGTCCGCGTTTACGGATAACACCAGCTTCAGCTAAATATTTATCTACTTCTGGTCCTAATGAAGCACCAGTATATACATCAATTTGGAATTTTTCGTTTTGAGCGCGCTCAACTAATGCCATTGGTACAACTTTAGCGTCCCCTGCGCGTGTGAAGCCTGACATACCTACTACAGAACCATCAACGATTAAAGCTGCTGCTTCCTGTGGTGATACGATTTTCTCTGCTAATGATTTAATACCTAAACGTTTTTCAATACGTGGATCCATTTTAAAAAACCCTCCCCTAATTTAAAAATGAAATTTATATTGTGCAATAAATTTAAATGCAATATTAAGATACGCGTTCAAACCTATGTGTCCTTTTACATAATAGCATTCGATTGTCACAAAAACTTCATAACTAACATGAAAGTGCTTAATTACTGGATGAAAGAGAAAAAAAACGTTATTTCGATTACTTTTATGAAATTAAATATTCTAAGGGAAGTGTAAAAATTAGCAGAATTAACGTTTTATAATAGTTTTATTAGGGGAATTAGATAGTAAAGCACAAAAAAGCTCTTGTGCTTTAGGCACAAGAGCTAAATTATTAGAATCCTAGAGAACGACGGAAATAACTCGCATAACGTTGGCTTACTGGAATGCGTGTACCATCTTTCATTATTAATAAGAATGTAGAATGTGAATCTGGTTGAATTTCTTCAATAAAGTCGATGTTAACAATATATGAACGGTGACAGCGAATAAATGAATCAGGCGCTAAAAATAATTCTAAATCGCTTAGGTTCAAGCGGTGGTAGCCTTCGCGCCCCATTGTTTTGACAAATGTTTTGCGAAGCTGTGTTTCTAAATAGATTACTTCATCATGTTTGATTGGATACCAACAATCATCAATTTTAACTGTAATATAGTTTGTTAAAAATGGAGACGGCTTTTGAGGGAAGATAGCTGTAATAGCTCCCTTAGTTTCCCCTTCTTCAATAAGTGGGATACTCATGCCGAAATAAGGAACACCAAAAACATCTGGTTCGATATAAGTACTAATTTTTTGCCCATAAGTTAAAGCTTTATGTGCAGCAGAACCTTCTTTAATTGAATCGCCTGGCTTAATTTTCAAGTCAACCTTTTTACTTGGTTGGTAATATATATATTCTTCGTTGTCAGAAATCGCGATAGAAGTATTCTCAGGGAAAAATTCCTTAATAATATCCATGATTTCTTCAATTTGTTTTGGATCCACTTCTTTACACCTCTTTGTAAGCATTTTAATGATTATCCACTATTCTACACCATAATGAAAGAAATAAAAAACAGAAGATGCATGATTAACTAACAAAAGTTAAGCATTTTTAATATAATATTGGATTAAAGGTGAATAAAATAAGATTTTTTTAATAAAAATGTAAATAAAAGGTATAATTATATCTACTATAAGAAATACGCTAGAGTTGCTTCTCTTCAAAAAGGTCAATCTAATGTTGTTGTATATAAGTTAATTACACCCATTAATTCCTATGTTAAAAGATATATACTTATAATAAGAGGCTTTATTAAGCTATTATTCGAGTCAGTAATTGTTTATTTTAGGTTATTATGGTATTAATTTGTAAATTGTTTTATAGTTTAAACCATAGTAAACCATACATAAAGAAGAAATAGTAGTACTTTTTAGGTGTAGATTAATTGTTTAATTCAGAATTTACTATATAGTATGTGAAATTAGTATTGATGATATCTTTAAAAATATGGTAAAATTAAAAACAAGTAATAAAATAATCTAATATTTAAAAGATCATAATGAAATAAAAAGGTATATATCTATTCTCGTGTTAGCTTTTCGGTATATAGTAGTAATAAATCTGTCATTTTATGTAATAAATAATGATTAAAGCATTCTGCAGAAAGATGGGGTAATTTATGCAACTACACCAACAATCAATTTCAGAAACGATCTCGAAAAGATACTTTCAAGAGATTGATAATATTAATCATTCAGATGGCATTGATAATTTTTACAATGTTGAATCAAAATTATTATTTGAAATCTATCACCTAGAAGCAGCAAAAGCGAAAAATACATTGCGTGAACTAATTGATATCCAAACGCAAAGATTTGGGAAAAATGTAATTAAGGTGTTAAGACTCTACTTTGTGACGTTATCATCAATTGTTGCGCGTAAACTTCTAGATAATCAGGTTCCACCAAAAAAGGCGTTTGCTTTTAATTTAGCATGCTCTGATATGATTGAGAAAAATATGAGTGATGCTGGGTTTTTGCAGTTTGCTGATGAATTGATTGAGTTCTATGTGTTCTTTATTGCAGATCGTAAGCAACCTACTTTCCGTCATCACACTGTTAATAAGGTTATCATGTACATTAATGATGAACTTGAAACTGATTTGACAGTAGAAAGTATTGCAGGAAGCTTCCATATTAGTACAAGCCACTTATCACGTATTTTCCGAGAGCACGTTGGAATTACTCTAGTTGAATATTTAAATGTTCGTCGGGTAGAAGAGTCTCAATATTATCTACGTCACACGAATAAAAATATTACGTCAATTTCTGAACAGTTCCATTTTTGTAATCAAAGTTATTTCACAAGAATTTTCAAGAAGTATACAGGTGTTACACCGAAGCATTTCAGAGATGAATTACATCACGATTTTTATCGTTTTGAGATGAATATGGGAGTAGCTGAAACAGTTTAACTGATTTTTAATTCGAACGAATGTATAATGAAAGTCGGGGCATTTATGCTCCGACTTTTTTTGAGCAAATCATTTAGGATAATGCATAAGTTTGATGAAAGACGTGTTTTAGAGGGGGATTAACTATGAATGAAAAAAAGATATCTATCGCATTAGTTGCGTTATCAAGTATTACGGCATTTTATTTTGTCATTAAGCAAAACTTTGAAATGGCCATTTTATTTTTAACAATTATGTTTACGTTCACGAATTTTTTCAGAGCGCGCTCGTTTAAAGCGGATGGCTATGTAAAAGAATCAAAATGGATGAAAGCAATGTCGATTTTCTTTGGTATTAGTTCGATACTAATTTTAATTATTGTATTAAACTAGTACATGATATCTTTGTTATTTTTGCATATGTTGTAGGCCATGTATTAGTGCTAAAATAGCATTAATGTCAACAGAGAGAAGGCGTATATATGAAATCAAGTAAATCGATGAAAAGAGGCTTAATTATAGGGTCAATCATTTTACTGGTTGTTTTATTAGGTGTGTTTAGTGTGTTTTTTAGTGCTGAAGGAAAACAAGGCACGGGGAATGTAGGCGAAATCGAACCAGGTGCTACAGTTAATCCGAATGAGCAATCTGAGGGAGAGAAACCTTCAATTGATGGACAGACTTCTGCTGATGGAACGTCAACAACATCGTCAAAACCGTCAAGTGGATTAGAAAAAACGCCGAGTACTAGTACTCCTGAATCATCAAAAAATGAGAGTGGTTATATCGATGGCCAGGTTGATCCGGTAGAACCTACATATGTAAACGGGATTTTAGTAGTAAATAAAAAAACTCCATTACCTTCTACATATAATAAAGGCGAGGATCCAGTAGCAAAGGAAGCGTTATTCGCGATGCTAGCTGCGGGGGAAATTGCTGGTTTTGAATACGTTGCATTTAGTGGATACCGATCGTACGAATATCAAACATCGCTTTATAATCGATATGTAAATAGAGATGGTCAAAATAATGCGGACCGCTATAGCGCAAGACCAGGTTATTCTGAACATCAGACGGGTTTGGCATTTGATATTGGTGAAAAAAATCAAGAGGACCTTTGGTTAACAAGTGAATTTGGTGAAACACCTGCAGGCACTTGGTTGATGGAAAATGCGCATCAATTTGGATTTATTCTACGTTATCCAGAAGGTAAAGAAGCGATTACAGGATTTATGTATGAATCTTGGCACTATCGCTATGTTGGGATAGAGGTCGCGACTAAAGTTTTTAATGAGCAAGTTACACTAGAGGAATATTTGGAAATCGATTAATTCCAAATGTTATATTGTTAAGAAAGTGCCCACCAATTAATTTTGAGGGCACTTTTTTGGGTTTATAAAATGGGTGATAATAAACGTGAAATCGATTCTTTAAACTTAATATAGAGAGAGCGTCGTTCATATAACTCTTTTGTAAGCTCGTAGCTATCTAACATATCCTGCTCAAAAATTTCAGACAGTGTATGTGCAATCTTAAAGTCGTAGATAATTGCATTTACCTCGAAGTTTAATATAAAGCTGCGATTATCGATATTAGCTGTACCGACTGAAGCAGCTTCATCATCCACGACAATCATTTTGGCATGAATAAAACCTTTCTCGTAAATATATATTTTTGCACCAGCCTCGATTAATTGGCCTACATAAGAATAGGTCGCCCAGTACACAAACATATGATCAGGTTTATTTGGAATCATTATTCGAACGTCGACACCGGAAAGCGCGGCAATATTAACTGCCACAAAGAAACTTTCATCTGGAATAAAGTAAGGCGACTGAATATATACGTGCTTTTTCGCGTTCGTAATTAATTTTATGTAACCATTTTTAATATTTGCCCATTCTGAGTCTGGTCCACTTGAAACAATTTGAATCGCAGTATCACCTTTAAGGGGGATTGCTGGGAAATAGCTCTCTGAATAGTGAACACGATTTTTTTGTGATGCTTGGTTCCAATCAAGTAAAAAACGTGTTTGAAGCGGGTGGACAGCACTGCCTTCAATGCGCAAATGTGTATCACGCCAATAGCCAAACTTCTTACTGTGCCCTAAATACTCATCTCCAACATTAAAGCCTCCGATGTAGCCAATTCGCCCATCAATAACGACAATTTTTCTATGATTACGGAAGTTTAAACGTGGGTTAATCAACGGTAAAATCGTTGGGAAAAATACTTCTATTTCGCCCCCTAATTCAATTAATTCTTTGAATCGTCGTTTACGAATACTTCGAGAACCCATGTCATCGTATAAAATGCGGACTTTTACACCTTGGCGTGCCTTTTCTGTAAGTGCATTTAAAATCCTGGTACCAAGGTTATCTAGCTTTAAAATATAGTATTGAAAATGGATATGATTCTTCGCATTTTGGATATCTTCTAAAAGTGCTTCAAACTTATCTGTGCCATCTACATATATTTTTATTTCATTATCTTGAGTTAAGACTGCGTGATTAGTGGTCAAATTCATATAAATCAAGTGATTATAATCTTCTGTATGGTGTGAGCGATATTCAAGCTTTCCTTCTTTAACTGCATCAATTTGATAATCGACTAATTTATTAATTCCGATGTTTTTGCTACCATCCCATCTGAATAAATGCTTTTTTCTTAATTGTCGACCAAGCATTAAATAGAGGAAGAATCCTACTAACGGTAAGAAATAGAGTATTAAAAGCCATGCCCATACGGAGGTTGGCTTTTTCCTTTCCAAGAAAATAACGGTTGCTGCAAATATAATATTGACTACAATAATGGCAGTTGCAATGAAATTTGATTGGAATATGAAAGTCACTAACCTCACCTACTTCCGAATTTTTTTAAGTGTTAATAAATATAAAAGGAATGACTACATCAAGCTTTTTATAGCGCTGATAAGTCATTCCATTATACATGAATTAGAAAAAATACGTAAATGCACAAATTAATATTCTTCAGTATGCATATAAACATTTGAGAAGTTTAAATTACTTAAATCCTGTGTTGAAATAAAGAAGCTAATAATACCACTATCACGATAGGCAACATCATATCGATCATCTGTCAAAATTTGCAATAAAAGTATGTCGTATTTTTTGAATGCTGGATTAGCTATTCTAAAATCATTATGAATGAAATAAGGGTAGCCGCCAATTTTTGGATCAGCACCTAGGAAATTTTCGAAATACACTTCTTCAAATGTTCTTTCATCCTCAGTAACTATGCTATTGTTGATTTCTTTTGGATAGCTGCACTGGTAACGGAAGTCGAGTGAAGATACGGGGTCTAGGACTGTTTCATTTAAAACCGTTAACTCTCGTAGGATAGGGAATTCTGAATGCGTAGAAATTACTTCCTGATTGGGTGAAGGCGTACCTGTTTCTTTTGGTTGTTGAATATATTTAATTAAAAATCCCTCAAATTCTTTTGGGAGTTGTGTATTCCCGAATTGCTTATTAACAAAAAATTGCACAATCCCATTTGGTGGGAAAGGTGGCTCGAGGTTAAACTCCTCAAAGTTAATTTGAGCAAGTAAGGACATCGGAATCCCGTCTATATCTTGTGGGATAGATGAGTAAGGTTCCAAATACGGAATACCCCCAAGTTTGCTTCCTGTATAACTTGATGGACTATTAGAGAAAGACAATTTAGCACATAACAGTGTACTTGCTTCAATTACCGATTTAAACGGTAATAATGTCTTAGGGAGATGGAAATTTCCTTCTATATTCATAAAATTCCTCCAGATAATGTGTTGAAAAATGATTTGATATGAATCATCTTATTCCATCAATTCCACAATTATTTAGATGTATTCAGTAGTAAGCGGTGTTGTTAATGGAATACCGTATCTAAAGTTAAAAAATTTCATTAGAAAAATGGTATTGTTCTTAGAATTTTTTTGGTTCTAAAAGGATAGTGTGCTTTTTTTATTAAAAAACTCTTAATTAAAAGTATAGGTAAATTTCTAAAAAAAGTAGATGGACATTGGGAGTCCATCTAAAAACAAGTTTGTAGAATTTATTTGGTTGTCATTAATTTTACGGTTTGCAGTCGAAGTGCGTTTAATACGACTGAAACGGAGCTAAATGCCATCGCTGCTCCTGCAACCCATGGTGCGAGAAGGCCGATTGCTGCAATTGGTATACCAACTGTGTTATATGCAAGTGCCCAAAATAGATTTTGCTTTATATTACGAACAGTTGCGCGGCTAATTTCAATTGCGGATACAACTTGCTTTAAATCGCCGTGTACAATTGTGATATCTGAGGCTTCAATAGCAATGTCCGTACCAGTACCCATCGCGATGCCTACATCGGAAGTAGCTAAAGCAGGGGCATCGTTTATTCCGTCGCCAACCATCGCAACGATTTTACCCTCATTTTGCAATTCTTGTACGATCGTTGCTTTTTCGCTTGGAGTTACGTTAGCAAAGACTTGATCAATCCCAACCTGTTTTGCAATTGTATTCGCAGTACCAGCTTGATCGCCAGTTAGCATAATTGTACGTATACCTAAGTTTTTTAATGTGCTAATTGCATGAGCAGAGCTTTCTTTCACCTCATCTGCTACTGCAATCGTTGCTACATGTTCATTATTAATCGCAACGAAAAGAACCGTTTTCCCCTCGTGTTCAAGTTCAAGAGTATTGAAATCCTCATACAATGTAATTTGCTGTGCATCTAAAAGTTTTTTTGCCCCAATTAAAAGTTGCTGACCATCGACAGTTGCCTTAATCCCGAAACCTGTAATTGATTCAAATTGAGAAGGCGTGTTGAATTTTTGGTTTTTAGCAAAAGAAACTAGTGCCTTTGCAACGGGATGTTCAGATTGGCTTTCAGCTGAGGCGACAAGGTGAATAACTTGATCTTTTGAGACGTTAGATTTCACAAAGAAATTAGTAACTGCAGGGCGTCCTTTTGTGATTGTGCCGGTCTTATCAAAGACAATTGTATTTATATGTTTTGTGCGTTCTAAAGCTTCGGCTGTTTTGAATAATACACCAGCCTCAGCAGCGCGACCAGAACCAGCCATAATCGATGTAGGTGTAGCAAGGCCAAGCGCACATGGACAGGCAATCACTAATACGGCGATGGTACGCTCAAGTGCTGTTGCGAATTCTGAAGGCTCTAAAATGAAGTAAGTAACAAGGAACGTAATCCCGGCAATTGCTACCACGATGGGCACAAAAATATTTGAAATTTTATCGGCTAATCGTTGAATTGGCGCCTTTGATCCCTGTGCTTCCTCGACGATTTTTATGATACTTGCAAGAACAGTATCTTTCCCTACTTTTGTGGCTTTCATACGAAGAGAGCCTGTTGTATTTACAGTAGCTGCAAATAAAGTATCGCCAACTTGTTTTTCGACAGGTAAGCTTTCGCCCGTTAACATCGCTTCTTCAATAGATGAATGGCCTTGCATGACAATACCGTCGACTGGAATGGATGCCCCAGGTTTAATTAGTAATGTATCCCCAAGCTGGACTTGTTCGATAGAAATTTCTTGGAGCTCACCATCTCGCTCCAGTAAAGCTACTTTTGGCTGTAGATTCATTAACTTTTTAATCGCATTAGATGAATGCCCTTTTGCACGGGCTTCAAATAATTTTCCAAGTAATATTAATGTAATTAATACGGCGCTAGTTTCGAAATACAGTGCTAAATGATGTTTTCCAATATGCGCTGTATTTGTAAGCACGATGTAAACACTATAGAAATAGGCAGCAGATGTGCCAAGTGCCACTAATACATCCATATTCGCAGATTTATTACGAAGGGAGTAATATGCGCCTTTATAAAATTGCCAACCAATAGCGAATTGAACTACCGATGCAAGCGCCCATTGTACGTATGGATTCATTAAAATATCAGGTACATAAACCCCGCTAGTAAATGAAAAGTGGGCGAACATTGTCCAAAGTAAGGGGAATGAAAATAGTGCTGAAATAATAAATGTTGTTGTTCTTTTTTTGATTTCGATTGCTTTATGGTCAATGGATTGTTCGTCTTCTTTTCGAACGTTGGCATCAAAGCCAATCATTTGAATTTTTTTGATAATATCTTGTTCAGATAATTTATCTTCATCGAATCGTATCATACCGGTTTCGAGTGTTAAATTTACGTTGGCTTGTTCGATACCGTCTGTTTTATTCATTACTTTTTCAATGCGGGCTGAACAAGCTGCACAGGTCATGCCTTGTATTTCAAAGGTAAGTTCCTTTTTGGGGGTCATTAATAATCGCCTCTTTTTTGGTATGGTTTTTAGGTTGCTATTTTATGTAGAAAAATAACCGCATAGCTGCGGTTATTTAATATTGCTATTGTTTTACGTCAAATCCTAAAGAATCGATTGTGTCTGTAATAGAAGCTTCTGTAACTTGTGCTTCATCAAATTGAACTGCTACTTTCTTGTTCTCAAGGCTAACTTCTACTACTTCTACACCAAGAATTGCGCCAACGTTTGTTTGAATCGATTTTACGCAATTTCCGCAAGACATACCTTCAACATTTAATTCAATTTGCTTTGTCATTTTGAATCGCTCCTTATTTACGCATTAATTTATGGACCGTTGTAATTAGTTCGTCGATTACCTCATCATCACCATCTAGTATGCGGTTTTTTACGCAACTTTTAACATGACCATCTAACAATACTTTTGCAACACTATTTAAAGCAGATTGAGACGCGGCTAACTGTGTGATAACGTCGTCGCAATAAACGTCATTTTCAATCATCCCTTTAATGCCTCGGATTTGACCTTCAATTCTGTTCAAACGTGTTAATAAATCTTTTTTTGTGGGTAGATCATGGTTGCTTTTACGACACGTTTCTTCAGGTGTTGATTGTGTCATACCCTCACCTCGCTTTAATGGTTTTATAGTAACATACCTATAGGGGGTATGTAAAATTCTTCGTTTAACAATTTTCACTATTGGGAATAATTATTTAAATATGATGTGTAAGTTTTGAAATTTGTAACATTTTTTCCGCTTTTCTTTATTGTTCCAGTGGTATGATAATGAGAGGTAATATGTCAGACCTTACTGAAAAATGCAACTAATTCGAATACTAATGCGTTCTATATACCAATAAGAAAGTTAGAGGTGGACTAAAATTGAAAAAGCAAAGCGATTTAAAAAAAATTGTAGCCAACTTGTCAAAATTAGGTGTATCGGCGACGATAACGAAATCACGTGTAGAGCTATTAAAGGTATTTACACCGCCAGTTTCAACTCCACATGCTCATAACTAAAACTTATAAAAAAAGGACTTTTCCGAATGAATACTATCATTTGGAAAAGTCCTTTTAAATTTAATCTTCGTCGTCCTCATTTGTGGAGAACATAAATGTACGATGGTGGAATCGCATGCTAAATACGAGTCCTATGGCGAGGGCATTCCCCATGAGTGAACTTCCTCCATAGCTTAAGAATGGAAGTGGGATACCTGTGATCGGTAGTAATTGAACCGTCATGCCGATATTTTCAAATACATGGAACGTGATCATAGCAATAATCCCAGCGCATACATAGGTGCTGAACGGATCTTTTAATAAAAGCGTCATTTTTGTTAGATGATAAATTAATAGGAAGTACAAGCAAATAACAAGACTTGCACCGATAAAGCCCCATTCTTCAGCAATAACAGTAAATACGAAATCGGTATGGTTTTCAGCAACATAAACTTCTCGTCCCATGAAGCCTTTCCCAAGAATTTCTCCTGAGCCAATTGCATTAAGTGAAGTAATTAGATGGTACCCATCACTCGTAGAATATGAATATGGGTCAAACCAAGAATAAATACGAGCGAATTGATATTTTTTAAAGCCTAACTTTTCTAGGAAATCAACGGCATATAGAGCCATCCATATTAGTGTGCCCCCTAGTACAACTGCCCCACCAAAAAGTGGTAGAATAATTCTCCAGGAAATTCCGGCTACAATAATTAAAGCGGCTGTAATTGCTAAAAATACTAATGAAGAACCTAAATCAGGCTGCGTCATAATAAAAGCAAGTGGAAGAACTAGTGCTAAGCCGATTTTTACTAGTAAGACTAAGTCAGATTTAATTGTTTTAACAAGTGTTTTTTCGTGATGATTCGTTATTAGCTTTGCAATAGCCAAAATGAAAAATGTTTTCATGAATTCGGAAGGTTGAATATTACCTAGTGGTGTATGATACCAACTTTTCGCCCCATTAACCTTCGCCCCGATTTGTCCTGCACCTTCAGGCATGAAAACGAGGGCAACAATTAAAAGCATGCCGAAGCCATAAAGAGGCCATGCGAATTTTTTGTATTGGTCTGGCTCGAAGTACATAACAAAGGCGACGATACATGCGCCAATACAATACCATTGAATTTGTTTGATGATGAAATTTGTGCTGCCGTATTGCCCAGAGGTTTGAGCAGACGCGATGGCTAATAAACTAATAGCGAGAAATGCCAATAGGATAAATGCCAAGGGCCAGTCAAAGCGTCTTGAAAACGTACGATTTTGTTCCATGATTTAGTCACCTATCTATTTTAGAATCATTCAAAACGCATACAAGGATGAATGAATAATATATTGTTTCACTATACCCCGCATTAACGGGCAGTAGCGAGAGCAACTGCCCGTAAAAGCCCGATTGGTGAAGACTACCAATCAGCGGAAAGAGCACCGCTGATTGAAGTTTCACTTTACCCCGCATTAACGGGCAGTAAGTTCCGTATTGAAAAATAAAGAAATTCTATCTCTCTATGAAAATAGCGAGAGCAACTGCCCGTAAAAGCCCGATTGGTGAAGACTACCAATCAGCGGAAAGAGCCTCGCTGATTGAAGTTTCACTGTACCATATTATACAGAAAAAAACCGTCATGAAGTTAATATAAAACGTCAGACGAAAACAAACATAAAATGTTTCAAATTAGAGCAAACAGTTTTATAATAAATCTAACATCAAAAGGATTAGGGGCGTGAGCGTGGTGGCGAAAAAAACGAAGTCAGCAGAAGATTTTATGTATCACCTATATGTACATATGAATGATGTTGATCATTTTGTTATATTTAGTGGCTTATCGATTAAGCAAATGTTGCAATCAGTTGAGGCACCTTCGAATTTATTATTGCTAAAGCATAGTTTTGAAGAGGGCTCTTTTAATATGCATACACAATTTGATTTCGTGGAAGCACCAGAAATTCCGTCCTTTTTAAAAAGAACAGAAGGCATGACTACTGATTTGTGTTGGATTGATTTCAATGAAGAACGATTTGTGAATCAATTAACGCAGTTAGAGCAAGCTGAGTTGCTGTATTTTGGTCATAAACGTGAACCGTTATCAAACCCTTTCTTTGTGAAGCTTCAAAATCGGTACTTGTACTATTATTCATATAGTAATAAAATGACGAAGATTTATTTCCGTTTTTTAGCGGATTGTGAATTGCTAGTTTCGAATTTGTTCAATAAAATGATTCAAGAGAAGGAAGAGACAGGTGGTTTTTGGAGAAGGAAGTCGAAAGGTAATGCTCCAGAAGTGGATCCATTACTATTAAAAGCAATGCGACAGCTTTCAAAAGAAGGCATGCTGCTATCTCTTTATAAATTAGATAAGCCGAATTCGACATATGGTCTTGAAGTACGTATGCTATCAGATTACAATTTCCCAGATGAAGTATGGGATGATTTGGAAGAAATTTTGAAACAAGGCTATGATGAGCACATACAAATTTCTTAAATTACTCACTGTATGCGGTTTTTAGGCGCAGTGAGTTTTTTTGTGTAAAAGGGAATACAGTATAATAATAAAAAGTATTCATGCTAAAATTGAATTACATGAATAAATGGAGGTCAATAATGATGAAAAAGATTGGTTTATTGTACGGAGGGAAATCTGCGGAACATGAAGTTTCACTTTCAACAGCAAGAGCAGTAACGCAAGCCCTAAACTTTGAACAATACGAAGTACATCCAATTTTTATTACATTGGATGGCGAATGGCGCGTAGGACCTCAATTAATAAAATCAGTAGAAACAGTAGAACAACTACAATTTAAAGCAACGAAAAATAGCGCGCCGAATAATATTTCGGCTTTTATAGAAGCACATGCAAATATTCAGTTTGATGTAATTTTCCCACTGCTTCATGGCACGAATGGTGAAGATGGTACAGTACAAGGGTTATTAGAAGTGATAAACATACCGTACGTAGGAAATGGTGTACTTGGATCAGCAGCAGGAATGGATAAGGTTGTTATGAAGCAATTGTTCGAAATCGCTGGTTTACCGCAAGTACCATACGTTTATTTTATTCGCAGTGAATGGGAAGCAGCTACGGTGCAATTGTTAGAAAAATGTGAGCAGAAGTTGGAATACCCAATGTTTGTTAAACCTGCAAATTTAGGTTCAAGCGTGGGGATTAGTAAGGCGTCAAATGCAGAGGAATTAAAGAAAGCTGTAGAATACGCATTATTATATGATCGTAAAATTGTTGTAGAGCAAGGAATCGTTGCACGTGAAATCGAAATGGGCGTCCTTGGTAATGATGATCCGAAAGTTTCTGTTGCTGGTGAAATTAAGCCAATGACAGACTTTTACGACTATGATTCGAAATATAAAGATGGCTCTACTGCATTAATTATTCCTGCTGAGATTCCAGCAATAGTAAATGAGCGAATGGGAGAAATGGCAGTACGTGCATTTAAAATTTTAGATTGTTCTGGCTTAGTACGTTCAGATTTCTTTGTGACAGAGGACAATGAAATTTATATTAATGAAGTAAATACATTACCTGGTTTTACACCTGTAAGCATGTATCCATTGTTATGGCAGCATACCGCAGTAAGTTATGCAGCATTGATTGATCGTTTAATTGGTTTAGCTATTGAGCGCTTCGCTGAGAAACAAAAACTACAATACAATATAGATTGAGTGGGATAAACGTTGAAAAAGGCATTGAAAGATATTGCGGCATGGTTAAAAATTCGTGAGCAACAATTTGAAGATGTTATTGTATCGGGCATTTCGATTGATACGAGAACAATCCAACAAGGGGATTTATTTGTGCCGTTTCGCGGCGAGGCTGTTAATGGGCATAAATTTGTGGAGCAGGCATTTGAAAAAGGTGCGGCTGCATCGCTTTGGTTAGAAGATGAGCCTAATCCACCTGCTGGGTTACCGCTAATCTTTGTGGAGAATGCTGAGCAAGCACTTCAAAAAATGGCGATTGCATATCGTAGTGAGCATAACGCGACATTCATTGGGATTACTGGTTCAAATGGTAAAACATCGACAAAGGATATCGTCGCCGGTGCACTTTCTCCATATTATAAAGTTCAAAAGACGATTGGGAATTTTAACAATGAGCTAGGACTGCCAATTACAATTTTACAATTAGACGAAGATACAGAGTTCTCGATTCTTGAGATGGGTATGAGTGGATTCGGTGAAATTGAAATACTTACGCGCATTGCACGACCTCACTTAGCAATCATCACAAACATCGGTGAGGCACATATGCAAGATTTAGGCTCTCGAGCTGGCATTGCCCAGGCGAAGTATGAAATCACAAAAGGCTTACTAGATGATGGCGTGCTATTTTACGATGGCGATGAACCATTACTACGTGAGTTAGTGGCAGAGGATGGTTATACTGAGGCGATGGCATTTGGCTTCGGGGATGACAATGATTTAGTGGCATACGATATCGAAACGACGGAAACAGGCAGTAAGTTTTCGGTTAAAGGGATGATTGAAGGCGACTTCTTTATTTCGGTACTTGGAAAGCATCAAGTGAAAAACACGTTAAATGCGATGCTTGTTTGTAAGGCGTTAAATTTATCGGATGTACAGATTCGCGAAGCACTTGAGCATGTACAGCTTACAGATATGCGTATGCAACTTGTTCAAGGTGCTGGAGATATATTGTTTATCAACGATGCTTACAACGCGGCGCCAACTTCGATGAAGGCTGCGATTGAATTTATTGCTAGTACTCAAATGCGAAGCGATAAGTGGCTTGTACTAGGTGATATGCTTGAACTAGGTGAGGATGAACAGGCATTTCATGAAGAAATAGCCGATTGGATCGATGTTAATGAAATTGCGCGTGTTTGTTTATTTGGCCCTCGAATGAAGTGGCTTGCAACAAAATTAGCGAATAAATTTGATGCGACTCATATGATTTATAGTGAAACCGATTATGAAGGAATTATTTCATATCTAAAAGAGCATGCTACGGATGAAAGCCTTGTATTATTAAAGGGTTCTCGCGGCATGAAACTTGAAACGATTTTAAAAGCATTTTAATAAAAGCAGCCCTTTACTAGTTAGAAATAATAGGTAGAGGGCTTGTGTTTTATAGAGGTATTGGAGGTGTTTGTTGTAGCGAGTGATAACTTTTAAAAGCATTATCGTTGCATACCTTCATATTGCGTGTTAGACTATGTAGAGCAATGGATACATTTTGTGCGAAGACTCTTCAATAATAATGAAGGGTACTTTTTTTTGAACTTAAGGTTTTTTTCTAGTAACATTAACAATTTAGAATTAAGCCCCTCGGCAATGTCCGGGCTTTCCTTTTCATATAAGAGAGCTTTGCAAAACAGCAAAGAGAATTTTTTAAGTAACGGAAACGTTCCCCACATACAGGCTCGAATTTGCCGATATGTCATCTGAAAATGTAACCATTTGTCAACTTATAAGAAAAAGGAGATTGAATAGTTTGACAAATTTTTCAGAATTAAATATTAGTGAATCTACATTACGTTCAGTTAAGCGTATGGGATTTGAAGAAGCAACACCAATCCAAGAAGGTACTATTACATTTGCAATGGCAGGTCGTGACGTTTTAGGTCAAGCGCAAACAGGTACTGGTAAAACAGCAGCATTCGGTATTCCTCTAATCGAGAAAATCGATCCAAAAAATCCTAACATCCAAGCGTTAGTAATCGCTCCAACTCGTGAGTTAGCAATTCAGGTTTCTGAAGAGCTTTACAAAATCGGTTACGACAAACGCATTAAATTATTATCAGTATACGGTGGACAAGAAATCGGACGTCAAATCCGTTCTCTTAAAAACAACCCACAAATCATCGTTGGTACTCCTGGTCGTATCCAAGATCATATCAACCGTAAAACGCTTAAACTATCTGACGTTCAAACGTTAGTGTTAGACGAAGCGGATGAAATGTTAAACATGGGCTTCATCGACGACATTAACGCAATTTTAGAAAATGTCCCAGCTGAACGTCAAACTTTACTATTCTCAGCTACAATGCCTCCAGCAATCCGTAAAATTGCTGAAACATTCATGAAAGATCCTGAAATCGTAAAAATTAAAACAAAAGAATTAACAATGGAAAACATTGAACAATTCTTCGTTAAAGCACAAGAACGTGAAAAATTCGATGTTTTATCACGTATTCTTAACGTTCAAAAACCAGAACTTGCTATCATCTTCGGTCGTACAAAACGCCGTGTTGATGAGTTATCTCAAGCTCTAGGTATTCGTGGTTTCAGCGCTGAAGGAATTCACGGTGACTTATCACAAGCAAAACGTATTTCAGTTTTACGCCAATTCAAAGAGGGTAAAATTGATATCCTTATTGCAACTGATGTAGCTGCACGTGGACTTGATATTTCAGGCGTAACACACGTTTACAACTTTGACATTCCTCAAGATCCGGAATCTTATGTTCACCGTATTGGCCGTACTGGCCGTGCTGGTCGTTCAGGTGTTGCTGTAACATTCGTAACGCCACGTGAAATGGGATACCTACGTATTGTTGAAGAAACAACTAAAAAGCGCATGACTCCTTTAGAGCCACCAACTTCTAACGAAGCACTTGTTGGTCTACAAAAAGAAGCTATGGAAAGTTTAGCTGAATTAACTCAATCGGCAGAATTAGGGGACTACCGTCGTCTTGCTGATGATTTATTAGAAAACTACAATGCAACTGATTTAATCGCAGCGGCTTTAAAAACGTTAACTCGTGAGCCAAATGCAACTCCTGTATCTATTTCTGAAGAGCGTCCATTACCAATGCGTGGTAACCGTTCATCAGGTGGCGGCGGAGGCCGTGGCCGTTCAGGCGGCGGAGATCGCAACCGTAGTGGTGGTGGATACCGCGGCGGAAGCGGCGGAGGTCGTACTGGCGGTGGAGATCGTGGTGCTCGCACAGGTGGCGGAGATCGTGGTCCTCGTCGTGAAGGTGGAAGCCGTGAAGGTGGAGCTCCTCGTCCTGCTGCAAGTCGTGAAGGTGGAAACCGTGAAGGCGGTCGTCGTGAAGGCGGAAGCCGTTCAGGCGGAGATCGTCGTCCACGTCAACGTCGCGAAGACTAGTTTAAAATTTCAAACGCACACAAACGAGCTTCATTCGTTTGTGTGCGTTTTTTTTGTTTTGAAACAATATGACGATAAAAACGTATACAATAGAAAGTAGCTAAAGGGGGGGGAGAAAATATGAGAGCGGAACCGATGTATCAAATTCCTGAAAAGGGACTGACAGTGTGGCGAATTTATGGATTAATCTATTCAATTTTAATAGCAATAGCAGCAGGGTTTATTTGTTTTTTTGCAAATAAATTTGAATGGCCGTTATATGTTGTGATTATTACTGTGGCGTGTGTAGTTATAAGTGTCGTTATGTTAATTGTGTTATTTCCGACGATTCGCTGGAATATTTGGCGCTATGAAGTTCGTGAGCAGGAAATAGAGATTAGAAGTGGTCTTTTTGTCGTTAAGCATACACTGATACCGATGGTGCGTGTACAGCATGTTGATACGGAACAGGGTCCGATATTAAAACGCTATAACTTGGCGAATATTTCAATCTCAACTGCTGCAACAACGCATACTATACCGATGCTAGAGGTTGGGGAAGCAAGTGAGCTGCGCATGAAAATTTCGGAATTAGCAAGGGTGGCCGAAGAAGATGTCTAATGAAAAGTATAAGTTACATCCTGCTACCGTATTTATTTCAACAATCAAAGCTGTAAAGGTTTTTATCTTACCGATGATAATTATTTTAGTTACAAGTGGATTTAAATTTAATTTTGATTTCCGTTCGGATGCATTTTTTAAAGATTCGATTGCGATGATTCTATTTTTCATAGTGTTTATAGGGATCACCTTTACAACTTTATTGAAGTGGTGGACTTATCGATATTGGTTTGAGGATAGAGAATTACGTATTGAATATGGGTTGTTTGTGAAGAAGAAGCGCTATATTCCATTTGATCGCATTCAAAATTTGAACTATAAGGAAAGTGTTTTACATCGTGTATTTGGGCTGGTACAAGTAATTGTAGAAACGGCAGGAGCTAAAAGTGATGAACCGGAGGCTGATTTGACTGCAATAAAAAAAGCAGCAGCAGATCAAATTGAATTGGAAATGAAACAAGTGAAGCGAACAGATGGGGCGTTTGAGGTAGAACCTTCTGTGCAAGTGGTTCACTCGATGTCTACTCGAGATTTGCTAATTGTTGCGACGACCTCAAATAGTATGGGTGTTGTCTTAGTGGGTGTCTATGCCGCTATTTCACAGTTTGCAGAGTATATTTCCTTTGAAGCAATTTATAATGAATTGTCTTATTTAGTTCGTTTTGGGTTTGTGGTAGTGATGTCGATGGTTTTCGTGGTATTGTTGGTTGTTTGGTTAATTTCAGTTTTTTTAACAGCAATCAATTATTATCGATTTACCATCATGCAAGATGGTGAACGTTTAATCATTACGCGCGGTTTACTGGAAAAGAAGCGTATTTCCTTGCCAAAAAATCGAATTCAGGCCATTAAAATTATCGAAAACCCATTACGTCAATTACTGGGGTTGTGTACCGTTGTGGTCGAAAGTGCAGGGGGTAACTTTAGTGGTGAATCAGATAAAAAAATTGTACTTATGCCGATTATTTCGAGGAAAAAAATGTATCCATTACTAGCGGAGTTATTTCCTGAATTTCAATTTATTGAAAATGAAAAGGTACGTTCACCCTTAAAGGCACGCGTGTTTTTCTATCGACTGAACTTTTTTTTCATTGTACCAATTGTAGCGGCGTTGTCGTATTTCTTCTATCCGTACGGTCTATTATCAATATTAATTGTTTTTGCAACAATAGCACTGGGTGTGTGGCAACATAAAACTGCGGCATTGCAAATATCTAATCAACAATTAATGATCCGCTATCGTCAAATTAGTCGTATTACATTTTTTGCACAAAAGCCTCGCATTCAAATGGTGGAAGCGAGCCAAAACTATTTCCAAAAGCGAAAAGCTATTGCATCTGCAAAAATTATAGTGATGTCTGGGATGAATGGTGCTTCGGCAAAAGCTTTTCATATGGATTTGCATGAAATTAAAAAATTACTAGCGTGGTATGAAGCGAAAAAATAAACCGGTATGATTTCACGTTAAGTGAATCATACCGGTTCTTTTAGTGTGCCCGGCATGCACAACAGCTCGGTGGTGAAAGTCCACTACAGGCTTGGCAGTAGGAACTGTTAGCGAAAGACAAGGGTGTCCATGGCGACGTGGAATCTGAAGGAAGTCGGACGCAAACTCTCGAACTGACGAACAGAAATCAGATAAAAGGCTGAATTGGGACGGATGAGCTTGCTAAACAAAGCGAAGTCCAATACTGCCCAAATCCCATACAGTAAATCTGGCAGTTACATGAGAGGAAAGCGGTTGTGCTTACCCGGGGAGGTCTCTTGAGGGTTAGTTAAATTAACAATTTCATTAGTGATAATGAAATGAATCAAGAGAAGTCAGCAGAAGCCATAGTAGTTTTCCATTTGAAACGAAGGGCTGAACAATCTTAAATCTTGAAAGAAACAAGGAGGTGGAGACATCCCGCCAAAACACAGAAAACATCGAGGTATAGACCGAAAGATGGCTACTTATGGAAGGATAAGCTGGAAGCGAAAGAGTAAATAAGAGCGTGTAGGGATGTAAACATGGAAATGAATAAACAAGATGGTATCGAACTAATTGACAGGATTGCATCTCATAAAAATCTATGGATTGCATACAAGAAAGTGAAAACAAATGGAGGTGCACCAGGGATTGATGGGATAACCGTAGATCAACTGAAGTCGCACTTACTAAAATATGAAGAACCATTAAAACGGAAGCTAAAGGATGGCACCTACCAACCACAACCAGTGAGAAGGGTGGCCATTCCTAAAGCCGATGGTTCTAAAAGATACTTAGGTATCCCATGTGTACTGGACCGAGTGGTTCAACAAGCAATACTTCAAATCATTAATCCAATCATTGACCCCCACTTTTCAGACAAAAGCTTTGGTTTTCGAAAAGAAAGAAACGCTCATCAAGCGATTCAACTAGCGGAGAAATATTACGAAGAAGGCTACCGAACAGTCGTAGACTGCGACCTGAAAAGCTACTTTGACACAATCCATCATCAACGACTAAGAGCGTACCTAGAAGAATTTATCACAGATAAAATTGTGTTAAAACTCATTTGGAAATTCTTACGCTCTGGGATATTAGACAAAGATATCTATATTGATACAACTGAAGGTGCACCTCAAGGTGG
>JAZLIT010000076.1:0-4037 GCA_045617525.1 Solibacillus sp.
AATAAATCTATATGTAGATGGTTTACTTGCTGTAGATTGACTTCATTGGTGACAAGGAACTTCGGAAGAAAGGCCATGCCCAAACCGTCCTTCACAAATTGTTTAATAATATGACTTTGAGTAATTTTCATCGTATGAATAGATGGATAAATCGTTTTCAACTGGGCATCAATTTCACTCGCTTCAGGTAAATGCCCCGTAAATAAAGGAAACTTCTCGATTAACTTTGGAAGCTGAAAATGGGTTACCCTCTCATCTAATTGATAGTGTTTAGGATAAATAAAATGCATGGTGCTCGATCCGATTTTTTCAGCGTGTAAAAATGAATTTTTGTGTTTTTCTAAACTGATAGCAAGTTGTAAATGATGACCCTTCATAAAGTCATCTATTACCAGCGAATCTTCCACTAATATTTCCATTTCATATTGCGGATACATCGCCAAAAACTGAGATAAAATACTCGGAATATTTGTTTCTACAATTAATGGCGAAAGTATGATTGTTATTGGGATTTTTTTTGCCTCTCCAAGTAATTGTATTTCACGTTTGCTCTCATCAACCATTTGCAGGATAAGCAGGGCGGAGTGATAAAATTGTTTGCCTTCCGTTGTTAAATGGATTTTTGTGTGGTTTCTTTCAAATAATAAGACATCTAAAAAAGTTTCTAATTGCTTAATATGTACAGTAATACTAGGTTGAGAAATAAAAAGTTTTTCAGCAGCAGCTCTAAAGTTTCCTGTTTCTACTGTTGTCACAAATGTTTTAAGCCATTTTATCTCCATTCTCTAAACCCTCCGAAGTGTGATTACTATTTTTAATCAAAGACATTAAAATTCATTAATTTATTTATATAGTATAGCATTCTATAGTTAAGTTAAGAAACGAAGGAGGCGTGATAGAAGATGGAGCAATTAATTAAAGTTTTTAAGGACTTTATCGCAATTGAAGCGGCCGGGAGTAGCCCGTTATACAGTTATTGGAGTAAGGAAATAATAGGGGATGAAGCTTTATTAGGATTAATTAAGAACATCCCGCAAGAACAGCCGAAACCTAATCTGTTTTTTGGGGCTGTTCAATATATTGCTACTTTAAAAGGCCATGCTTTACAAAACTATTTTGAAAATCCAAAAACGGAAGAACAGTTTTTAAGAAGTAGTTTTGAACTACTGAAAGAATTTTGTAAGGAATTTGAGGCAGAATTAATTGCCTGTTTTCAAACAAAAATCGTCCAAAGAATGAAGTGAACCGAGGGACATACCTCTATCCTATCTTTAGTGAAATTGCGCAACAAACGCAATCACCGCTCTCTTTAATTGAAATTGGAACGAGCGCTGGACTCCTTCTAAATTTAGATCACTATAATTTTGAGGTAGTTGAACAAGAAGCGATTACGCGATTTGGTGATCCTAACAGTGAATTGACTTTACGTGCTGAAAACAGAGGAGATTCACTACCTTACTTAACACCGTTTACTGTTCAGAATCGAATCGGGATTGATTTGAATATCCTGGATTTAAGAAATGAAGATGATTTCTGGTGGTTGAACGCGCTAATCTGGCCAGAACATCTTGAACGTAAAAATCGATTGAAGAATGCTAGAGAAATAAATAATAAAATTTCTAAAGAGCTACATGAGGGCGATTTTTTAGAGTATCTCCCGAAGAAAATCCGCATGATAGACACTACGTCGAAAATTGTAATTTTCCATACGCATGTTGCGAATCAGTTTTCGGTAGAATTAAAGTCCGCTTTAGTTAATCTGCTTCAAGATTTAAGTATGGAACGGGAAATTTACCATGTATACAACAATATGTATGATCGTCATTTGCATGTTGATAGGATTAAAAATCTCGAAATTACATCCTTAAAAACCTTAGCAATTGTAGATGGGCATGGGAAGTATTTTAGTTGGTGTTAAGTTTGTATAATAGATTTCCTCATCGATCAAATTAATAAATTGGATGCAAATTTTTGTAACGAATGCGGAAAGCCTCTTTAATAGACACAATTCTAAAACAAGCTCGCTCAAAAGTTAATCTGAGCGGGCTCTTTAGGCTGTCTATAAAAAGGTAGTTAATAAGATTTTTATAAATTTATAAATCTTTAACGTTCTAACCAGCATTGGGCTAAACGTTGAACTGCTGTATGTATATCATCTAACGGAATCGCACCAAAGCCTAACATCACATATTGTTCGGGTTTTATTTGTTGATAATAAACTGATACAGGATCAAGAAGGATTTTATTTTCAAATGCTAACTGAATGGCTTCTTTTTCTTGTAACCATTCGGGCAATTGAACAATTACATGAAGTCCTGCACTATCTCCCAAAATAGTAAATTCCTCATTTAAATTAATTTTGAGTGCAGCAAGTAATGCTTTATGCTTTTTACGATATAATGTTCGCATTTTAGCGATATGTTTAGCATAGTTGCCGGTAGACATAAATTCAGCAAGCACAAGTTGATCAGTTTTAGATACTGTTGATTTTTGATTGTGATAAAAAATTTGATAGTCTCCAAGTAAATGAATTGGAAGAATCATGTAGCTGATCCTTAAGGCAGGCATCAATGTTTTTGAAAATGTTCCGAAGTAAATTACTTTTTGGAATTGGTCAATTTGAGCTAATGGGGGAATCGGTATCCCCAAATAGCGAAATTCTGCATCATAATCATCCTCAATAATATAGCAGTCTATGTTATTTGCCCAAAGGAGTAATTGTGATTTTCTTTCTAAAGGCATCACAAAGCCAAGTGGGTATTGATGTGCTGGTGTTACATAATACACATTGCTTGGCTGGGATGGAATGGTAGCACCCATTTCATCAATAGGCACAAATTGTAGCTGCGTATTGTTTTGTTGGAAAATGGTTGTCGCTCTTAGAAAACCTGGTTCTTCAATCGCAGCTGTAGTAGGTTTTAAAAAAGTACATAGTGACTGTAATTGTTGTTGTGTCCCACTGTATATAAAAATTTGTGCTGGAGAGCAATGAATTCCTCTAGCTTGTGTGACATAGCGAGCGATTTCATTGCGTAACGAAAATTCACCTTGCCAGTCGGCGTTACTTAAAGAATAATTTTGCAATTGTTTTCGATACAATTTCAACCAGGTTGTATAAGGAAAGGTTTCGGAGTCTACTTGCCCGTTTTTTAAATTAAAAAAAGTATCATTGTTAGATTGCTGTAATTTTAATGGTTGTTGTGGTTGTCGTACAGGTTGCCATTCGAATTCGTAATGTCCTATAAAATAGCCAGAGCGTTCTTTACTATAAATATAACCCTCACTCAAAAGCTGATCATACGCAAATTGGACAGTTTGAACGCTGACATGTAAATAGGTGGCTAATTGCCTTTTTGAAGGAAGTTTTTCAGCTACTTTTAATTGTTTTTGAACAATTTTCTCTTTAATTTGCTCGTAGATGGCCAAATATTTAGGCTGCTGTTTCGTAAATGTGATATGTAGCTCCATTTTTCCTCCTGGTATGACTATAAAGTTTTATTTTGATTATTTAGAAAATATCAGAAATAGTATTTAATAGCAAGAAAGGAGTTGAATACAATGGAAAATATTTATTTAGAAAATGAGTATGTATTGTTAAGACCAGTGGAGCTAGAAGATATTGAAGGAATTTTGGAAGCGGCGGTTGATGAACGGATTTGGGAGCATATGTCGGTCCAGTTACTTTCAAGAGAATCTGTTGAGGAATATGTACATAAAGCCATTGCTGCGTATAAAGATGGTAGCTATTATTTGTTTGTCATTATTGAAAAAGTGAACAATAATATTGTTGGCTGCACGTCGTTTTTAGATATTTCGTTACCACATAAGCGCTTAGAAATTGGCGCTACTTGGTTAAATCCTGTTGTTTGGGCTAGTCATATAAACACGAATTGTAAGTATTTACTGCTTTCTTACTGTTTTGAGGAATTAGCATGTAATCGCGTGCAAATTAAAACGGGGCACGAGAATATTCGATCACAACGAGCGATTGAACGAATTGGTGCAAAAAAAGAAGGTACTCTTCGCAATCATATGAT
>JAZLIT010000077.1:0-12153 GCA_045617525.1 Solibacillus sp.
ATCAAAAAAAGCAGTAATAATTGGGATGTTCCCAACTATTACTGCTTTATTATTTATGCAAAAATCGTATTCCAGCCGGCGCGTTCCTCAAGCATTTCACGTGCTAATTCCTTTGCACCTTCTAGGCTATGATTTGCCGCCCAACCACATTGGACCTCATTACATGCAGGCACTTCTGTTGCTACTAAAACGTCTTGCAATGTTTTTTCAAGAATTTCTAAAATTTCATCATAGGCATCATGATTGATGACAGATAAATAAAAGCCTGTTTGACATCCCATCGGACTTAAATCAACAATTTGATCACTGTGATTACGAATATTTTCTGCCATTAAATGCTCAATCGAATGAAGCGCGTCCATTTTCATGAATTCCTTATTTGGCTGCTTGAAGCGAATATCGTATTTGTGAACCACATCTCCGTGACGCCCCTCTTTAATACCCGCTAATCGAACATAAGGTGCCACAACTTTCGTGTGATCTAAATTAAAACTTTCTACGTTCATCTTCGTCATCCATCAAACCTACCTTCACTGTTTAATTATGCTTTCTTCGCGCCTTTTGCACGAAATGCACCAATGATTGCTGGAATTACTGAAATTACAATTATTAAAATTAATACAGTAGAGAAATTTTCTTTAATGATTGGGATATTCCCAAAGAAATAGCCAAGTAGTGTACAGCTGAATACCCATAAAAATGCACCGAATACATTATAAAAAAGGAAGTTTCCATAATTCATACGGCTTGCGCCCGCCACAAATGGGATGAATGTACGAATAAATGGCATAAAGCGAGCGATAACAATTGTTTTTCCACCATGCTTATTAAAGAAATCTTGTGCAATTTGCATTTTTTCTTTATTTACAAGCTTTCCAAACCAACTGTTTTCTGGAATAACCATTCCTACCTTTTTACCAATATGGTAATTTACCGTATCTCCAAGAACTGCTGCTATAAACAGTACTGCTAGTAAAATAGGTAAATTAAATGCACCTATCGACGATGTCAATGCACCTGCTGCGAATAGTAAGGAATCCCCCGGTAAAAAAGGCATAACCACTAATCCAGTCTCCACAAAGATTATTGAAAATAAAATACCGTATGACCAATTACCAAAATCAGCAATAATTTCTTCCAAATGCGTATCGATATTCAAAATAAAATCGATTAAAAACATTATAATATCCATAAGTTAGCTCACTTTCAATACATATTTATCCTATTATTTTAGCACAAATTAAGTAGAACTTTAAGCTTCTATATATAGTTCCTATAAACGACGTATTGAAAGTAAATTAGTTGCAAATTATTACAAGTATTTCTCAAACCAACCGGAAATTTGGGTTAAGCGCTCAACACGTAAATTCGGGTGACCTGTGCGTGATAAATTATGGTTACTATCAGGGAAACGAACAAAGCCTACTTCCTTGCCCATTGTTTTAAGCGTAATATAAAACTGTTCTGCTTGCTCAATTGGACAACGGAAATCTTTTTCTCCATGTAAAATTAAAAGTGGCGTATTTACATTTGCCGCATATTTCAATGGTGAATGGTGCCATAGTTTATCAACGTTTGACATATCCGCTTTCATTTGCCATTCATTAAAGTAGTAGCCGATATCCGAAACACCGAAGAAGCTAATCCAGTTTGAGATTGATCGTTGTGTAACGGCTGCTTTGAAACGGTTTGTATGGCCTACAATCCAGTTCGTCATAAAGCCACCGTAGCTTCCTCCCGTTACTCCTAAACGATTTGTGTCAATCCAACTATTTTCAGCAATTGCATAGTCTAAACCGTCCATAATATCTGAATAATCACCGCCACCATAATCGCCACGACACGCATCCACAAATGCCTGACTATAGCCATGACTTCCACGTGGATTCAAATACAGTACACCATAGCCTTGTGCTGCTAAATATTGCAGCTCATGGAAAAATGTATTAGCATACATTGCGTGTGGTCCCCCATGAATTTCAACAATGAGAGGATATTTTTTTCCTTCCTCAAAGTTTACAGGCTTCATCAACCAACCATGCACATCATACCCGTCCTTAACATTATAAGAAATTGCTTTTGGCTCACTTAATTCTACTTCTTTTAAAAATGTCTCATTAAAGAATGTTAACTGCTCACGCTCACCTGTTGTAATATCCATGTAGAATAACTCACCCGGGAAGGTAGCATTCGAAAGCGTTAATAACGCACGATTACCATCTTTCGTTATTGAGTATCCATAAACATGCTCATTTTCTGGCGTCGCGGGATAAATTGCACCTTCTATTGTCGCGAAATAAAGTCGCACATCACCCATCGTTGAAAGTTGGAAATATAAATCATTATTTTCCGTCCACACAACGGATGGCGCGCTAACTCCTTGTTGTGTATCAGCAACTGAGTAATCGCCAATAGGTGCATCTAGTTCGCCCGTTAAATTTTGCACATAGCCTTCTTCAACATGATAAATATAAACATTCGAGTGCGTTGCATTTTTATATTGTGAATCGCTACCTACAAATGCAATATAATTGCCATCATTTGAATAAACTGCTCCACCGTAATAACCATCTTGTTCGATTAATACAGTTTCTTCTTTTGTGTTCACATCCACAATATAAAGGGGCTGACGGAAATTGAAATCCAGACTTTCCGCTCTGTTTACACCAATAACTAATTGCCCTCCGTCGTTGGAAGTTGCAATAAGTTGATGCTGGTAATTTCCTTCAGTAAATTGTTTTAGGCTCTTATCAGTTAAATCGAGTACACCAATTTGACTATAAGAATCTTGTGGGCGAAGTCCTTCCCCACCAACACCATCCATTTTATGCTTCATTTGATCGACAACATACGCTTTGGGGAATTTCTTTTCATCCTTATCAGCTTCATCGCCTAATTTTTTATCTACTTTTACAGAGCTTGAAAGCCAAATTTTCGTGCCACAGTTACTCCATAAATAATTGTTTATTCCGCTCTCTAAAAATGTGACTTGCTCTGCTTCACCACCATTTTTATTAACGATATAGAGTTGATTTTTTTCATTACGATTCGAAACGAAAGCAACTTTTTTCCCATCAGGTGACCATGTTGCATTTGAAATACGCTCTTTACCAAATGTCCATTGCGTAATTTCTTTTGTTTCTATATGAATATGAAATAGATTGGAATAATATTTATTATCCTCTTCGTTAATTTTCGTGCGGGTGAAAATCCCTTCTTCATTCGAAGGTGATAATACTGGATTTACTACAGATTCTAGCTCGAATAGATGAGCTGTTGTTAAAACCTTTTTCATATGTATTCCCCCATTATTTCGGATTGCGTAACATTAGTTTATCATCCTAAAGAATTGTGTCAATGTAAAATTATTGAATAATATAACAATTTAAATTGAATTACTTTATTGTAATAATGATACCAATTACCAGTCATCGTTGACCATTGAAACCGATTAGAAGAGGTGAATTTATATTATATTTTACCTTCTTTAATCAATGTCTGAATACGATAACGACACCTCCTTAATATAGTTCCAACAAATATATTAGTGCTAAATTTAAAAAATGGAAATGCACAAGGCATTTCCATTCCTTCTATTTATACTTTTAACGTTTCTTTTAATGAACGTCTTAAAATTTTACCTGTGGAGTTTTTAGGTAATTCATCAATGACTTCAATTATTTTTGGAACTTTATACTTCGCAATATGCTTTGCACAGTATTCACGAAGTTCTTCTTCTGTAGTTGTTTTCTCTTTAAGTACAACATATGCATGCACCGCTTCGCCAAAATCTGTGTCTGGATAGCCAACTACCGCAGCTTCAATAACATCTGGATGTGCAAATAACACTTCCTCTACCTCACGAGGATAAACATTGTAGCCACCCACAATTATCATATCCTTTTTACGATCTACAATGAAGAAATAACCTTCCTCATCCTTACTGGCAAGGTCACCTGTATAAAGCCAACCATCACGAATCGCAACCGCAGTATCTTCTGGCATCTTGTAATAGCCCTTCATAACATTCGGACCACGTACAATTAGCTCACCAACCTCACCAACACCAACTTCTTGTCCTAATTCATCTACTACCTTATTTTCAACATTTACAATAGAAGGACCAATCGAGCCCGGTTTTCGCTCACGGTCAATTGGATTAAAGCACGTAACCGGAGAAGCTTCCGATAAGCCGTAGCCTTCTGAAATGCGAACATTGAATTTTTCTTCAAAGCTATGAAGCAATGATACTGGTAAAGATGCGCCACCTGAAATCGCTAAGCGCAGTGTCGAGAATGCGCTTACATCGTCTGTTGCATTTTGGTATAAGAAGTTAAACATTGTAGGAACACCAGCAAAGACTGTTGCTTCTTGCTGTTTTGCAATTGCAAAAACGTCTGCTGGGCTAAAACGTGGCACAAGTAGTACCGTCGCGCCAGTTAATAAAGGTGCATTGACTACTACCGTTAACGCGAAAACGTGAAAAACAGGTAGCGTTGCAATCACGCGGTCATGTTCCGACATTTTTAAATATGTACCAACGTCGCGCGCATTTGAGTAAATATTTTTATGAGTAAGCATAGCCCCTTTTGGTTGTCCAGTTGTGCCGGACGTGTACAAAATAATCGCTGTGTCGTCATCCCCAACGGCCACAGGATCTGCTGCTTCTGTTGAAGTACCAAGCACATGCGTAAATAACTTCGCCTTTACCTTTACCTCATCACTTAATGCAGCATATTTCTCCCCGATATCTGGTGTTGTTTCGCAAACGATATAGTTTGAGATACTAGGGAACATTTTAACGCCTGCTTCCACTAGTGGTAATAGCATGTCGAGTGCTACCACTACCTTTACATCACCATTTCTTAAAATGTAAGAAATCTCATCTGGTGTGTAAATTGGGTTAACAGGAATTGCTACTGCTCCAATTCTCATCGTTGCGTAAAGTGAAATTAAGAAATGCGGCGTATTCGCTAGCAATAGTGCAACGTGGTCGCCCCTTTGAACGCCCATTTGCTGAAGTGCACCTGCAAAACGACCTACTTGAAACTCAAATTCGCCATATGACGTATCTTTTCCAGCAAAATGATACGCAATCTTTTCTGGCTTGTTGAAAGCTTGCTGTCTAACTTGTTCCACTAAATTCAATACACCCATCCCCCTTTGTGTAAATAAATGAATTAACATTCACTTATACAATATTATAAATTAAGTATATTGATAAAACAATCAGTTTTCTTCGGTAACGCATAATTTACTTTAGAAAATAATAGTTTTCTCTCTCTTTTGTCGACTTCCCATTATTCAATTAAACCTTCAAATGAGCAATATAGCGCCAACGAATTAAAAAGAAATACACAATTTGAATGAGTGCAAATAAGCTAAATGCAAATACAAGCTCACGTACTATTGTTAAGTTATATACGTCATTTAAAATGGATTGCAGTGCCACAAATACAAATATACTATGCAATAATGCAAGTCCCCATGGTAGAAAGAACTGTGGAAGTAATTGCCTTGTTATTAGCTTTTTCATTTCTTGATTTGTGAGACCCATTCTTTTTAAGATTTCAAATTGCTTCGTTTCATCTACAAGATTTGTGTACAATCTAAAATACACGAAGCTACCTGCTGCAAGTAAAAAGACAGCTACTACTAAAATTCCAACTAATGTAAAGAAAGAATAAGTTGACAATATATAAGAATAATTTAACCCTGTATTCTCAAAATAATAGGGCAGTGCATATTCCTCGTTCTTTATATATTCCATCGATACTTTTTGATAAAGGTCAATCCCAATTTTATCGGTTTGCGTCCAATTACGAATATCGAATGTAAACAAATGATAGCCTGACTCTACGTTGGAAATTGCATTATACGGCACCTTCAGCTGAAGAAAATCTTCATCACTTATAACAATTGAATTTTTACTTATAATTGATGCTGGAAAAATTAATTTTGGATATACCTTACTAATGACAATTGGCATCTTATTTTCTACTAATTCCGTTTCGACTGTTAGCTGTTTGAGTTTCTCGATTGAATCCTCTGAATAGGGAATAAACATCGCATCCCCCGATTTTAAATTCACCATAGGATAGCCAAAGGAAATTAGTAAATGATTAATATCAGATTCTCTAAATACCTCGATAATATTTTGCGTGGCACTTGAAGTTTGGCGTTTTACATTGAAGCCTGTTAGCTGATAAGATAGTCCCTCGTTTTCTAGCTCGTTGCGCAACGACGTAATATGCTCCGTCTCATAAGGATTATCAATCATCCCTTTATAGATCATACCGATTGGATTCATCTTGTCGTATTGCGCTGTGTAGGATGATAACGTCGCTAATACACCGACACTTAAAAATGCGAGTGCAGAAACGATGCAAACAACGAAAAAGATTTTCGCATTATTTTTAATTAAATGAGTAAGCTCCGATAAAAATAAAATACGCGATTTTTTCCAATAATACGCTTTGTTTCGTTTAAACAAATCTAAAAGGTAAAGGATTGAGTCCTTAAAGAAATAATAAGTTCCAAACACTAAAAAAATCGGAATTAAAAAAGAAAAGCTGAAAAGTGTTGATTTCGTCACGTTAAATGAAAAAATATAGCCCGTTAAAATGAACACAATTCCAAGTATACCCATTATTTTCGAGTAAGAATTAGAAGACTCTACATAGGACTTCCCCTTCATGTGCTTCAACAGCTGTGATTCTGGCGTGAAAATTACACTCACGTATGAAATGATGATAAATGCACTTAAAAATACAGATAAAGTGAGTGCAAAAGGTTCCCATGAAAAATAAAGGGGTAAAGCATGTAAGTTTAAAATTTCTCGTACAATCATAAAAAAGAAATTTGAGAATGCATAGCCAAAGAGAATCCCTATTACACATGATAAAATACCAATTATCATTGTTTCTAAAAAGACTAACCTACTTAGCTGGCGACGTTCCATCCCTAACTGAAGTAAAATCGCAAATTCTTTTAAACGTGCCTGTAAAAATGCACGCATTGAATAAAAAATAAAAAACCACGAAAATAAAACAAGGATGACTTCAGCCACAATCATTCCTAGCATCGAGAAGTCATTTAAATACCCTTGTTCAATTTCGGGGTGAAAGACTAGCATTGAGTAAATAAAAAACACAAATACCGAAAAGAAACTTGCCATAAAGAAGGCCGCGTAAATCCGGAAGTTACGGAATACATTACGGTAAGCGAATTGTTGAAAGTTCACCCACTTGCCCTCCCCCTAATAAGCTAAGTACATTTAGTATTTTTTGGAAGAACATTTGGCGTCGCTCATCCTTATAAATTTCATTAAAAAACTCTCCATCTTTAATAAAGAGTACACGGTCACAATAACTAGCCGCGATTGGATCATGTGTCACCATAATAATTGTCGCTTGTCTGTCACGATTGATCTTACTAAGTAATTCCAAAACTTCACGCGACGCATTTGAATCCAAATTCCCGGTCGGTTCATCAGCCAAAATCAATGACGGCTTATGAATAAGTGCACGCGCAATTGCTGTACGCTGTGCTTGACCACCAGATAATTCATTTGGCCGTTTTTCTAGAATTGGCAGTAAACCTAGTTTTATCGATAGCTCAGCCAAACGTTCCTCCATCAGTGTAATAGGCTGCTCATCTAATGTTAACGGCAGGACAATATTTTCTTCGACTGTTAGCATTGGCAGTAAATTAAAATCTTGATATATAAATCCGAGCTGGCGACGTCTAAAATAAGCATGCTCCTGACTATTTAACGTGTTCGGATTAATCCCGTTAATTATAATTGCTCCACTTGTGGGCTTATCTATTGTTGAGATGAGATTTAAAAGTGTAGTTTTCCCACTACCAGAAGGGCCCATTACTGCTAAAAACTCGCCATTCCCTACTTCAAAGCTCAGATGATTTAACGCACGATGGGTTACTTTACCTTCATATATCTTAGTTACTTCTTGTATTTTTAATACAGACATTTATTCACCCGCTTTACTTAATAGTAGGTATGATTTTCCACGGTAATACTACTTCAAAACTAATTTCAACTGTTTCTAACACATCACTAAAAGGATGTTCCTCTATCTCTTTTGTCAAAGAAAAGCAATAATCTTCAACGTTCAAGTCCCATTCATCGATTTCACCTTGCTCAACTTGCCCCACAAAATAATATTTCCCGCTATACATCACAGCATTGCCTGCTTCAACAACCGTTGCCTGCAGTTCAAATGGCTTTGCTAAATCAATTCCTAATTGAAGTAAAAACTCTGGTGCATTTGCCCAATCATTTTCACATATCAAAGAAAAATTCCGCGCCTCATCCGTATTTTGCAAAAACTCAAAATCACTATATTTATCAACTGTTTTTAATCGTTCAACCTTTAAAATCCAATCATTAATTTGAATGACTTCCACAAGGGTACGCTCCTTTATTGTTAAAAGATAATTGTAATTTCAGTTCCTACGCCAACTTTAGAATCGATTTCAATTGTATGTCCTAGCTTTTCACTTATTTCATTAGCTAAATACAAGCCCATCCCTGTAGATTCCCCTGTTTTACGACCATTTTCTCCTGTGAAAAAGGCCTTTTTCACACGTGATAAATCAGATTTAGGAATCCCAATACCCTCATCACGTATTTTTAAAACCGTCGTACTTTGATGAACTTCTGTTGAAATAAATATTTTTTTATTCGGTTCAAATGTGTACTTTACTGCATTGGTAATGAACTGACCTAACATAAAGTGTAACCATTTAGCATCACTTGCAACTGTTAGCTCCTCATCAATTTCAAGAGTAGGAAACACGCGATTTGTGATAAAAAGTCGCTTATTTTCATTAATAATTGCCGTCATGCATGCTCGAATATTAACTTGCTCAATTTGCATATCACTTTCAAAATTATCGAGTCGTGCATTCATTAATACCATATCTAAGCCACGTTTTAGACGGTCTAGCTCTTCCTGCACACTTTTCTTATCAAGAGAATCCTCTTGCATAAGTAGCTCCAACACCGCAATGGGTGTTTTCATTTGGTGAATCCACTGATTCATGAACTTATACTGCCTGCTTTGCTTTACATATAAACCCTGTACCTCATGCTGATAAACGCGATAAAGTTCATGTAAATACTCCTCCACCACATCATGTTCAGAGGTTTTCGCGCTTTTAGTAAGTGCATCATCCATCGAAGTTGGTAAATGCATTATTTTCCCTAAAAAGCGGCGACGTAACATATACCTTACCGTTAAAAAGGATCCAATTAATAAAAGACTAATCGTAATTGCATAAATGGCCGTATCAAGGTTTCGAAAACCCTCTAGCCAAAAGATTGATAATAGGAAAAAAACAACAACTAATTGAAATAGAATGAAGGAAAAATGCTCTTTCACAAATAACCTCAAGCCCATTACATTTCCTCCACACTAAGGACAAACCGGTACCCCGCACCACGTACTGTTTCAATTGTTGAAGCAATACCATAATCCGCTAGCTTCTTTCGAACACGTGTCATATTTACATTCAGCGTATTTTCGTCCACAAAGGATTGATCATCCCATAGCTCTTCTAACAGCAGATCTCGTGTCACTACTTTGGGTGCTTGACCTAAAAGTAAATCTAAAATAATGCATTCCTTTTTTTGCAATGGAATGACAAGCTCCTTCATATGTAATTCCATTCGCTCTAAATAAAGCGTTAGCTGACCTTGTTTGATTGTGCGCTCTTCTTGTTTTGCCGCATATTCTCCATATGTTCGTCGTAAATGGCTGCGGATTTTTGCTAATACAATTTCATAATTAAATGGCTTTGTAATAAAATCATCGCCGCCATTTTCTAATGCAAAAATTTGATCCATTTCTCCAGAACGAGCTGATATGAATAAGATTGGGCATGTTGTAATTTGGCGTAGTTGGCGACACCAATAATAGCCATCATAGGCCGGTAAATTTATGTCAAGTAGTACAATATGCGGTGCAAAGCTGTTAAATTGTTCTAATAAACGATCGAAGTCTTCGATTGTTTCCACTTCATATTGATACTTACGTAATGTTTCTGCTAATAAGGATGCAATTTTCGGATCATCTTCCACGATAAAAATTCGATGCTTTTCCACTAAGTGTGCTGCCCCCTTTAATTTTTTTTAACTTCTCTTTATTGTAGCAAAAATGAATGCCTTTAAGAAACGGATTTCCTTTCACTAAAAAAATGGTTCTATGCTAAATGTTAGAGAGTATCCGAAATTAGTCATTAATCAAGGGACAAACTTTTCTTTTATTGTTAAAGAAACATGTATCACAACGCTATCTTGATACTCTTTAATTTAATAATAATACTAAGGGCTATCGGTATTGTATGGGCTATTAGGGGCGCTGATATGATAATCTTTTAAGGCGTAGCATGAGTGGAGTAAAGAATTGAAATATTAAAAACAGCTGGTACAGGTTTATCCAGAGAATATATAAAAGAAATAAATCTAGAGTACCCAGGAAAGAAATAATGACGTTGAAAAAGAGTAGCAATTCGCTACTCTTTTTTATTTTTACATTTTAAATTTCTATTAAAAATTTTGATCAATACAGTAATTGAACGATTTCGTCGCTCGTAATGCCTCCGAAATACTTTGGAATATCAAATGCTGCTAACGCTTGTTCAATCGATTCACGTTCATATTTCACACCCACTAAAGCTTGCTGAATTTCTTCCACTTCACCGACACCGAAAAAGTCGCCGAAAATCGTAATCTCTTCAATAATGCCTTTATTTACTTCAAGACGTACATCTACGCCACCTTGCGGGAAACGATTTGTCTTTTGGAAATTAAAGCGTGGCGATTTCCCGTAGTTCCATTCCCATTTTTGATAGCGTGATTCTGAAATTTCATAAATGTTTTTCCAGTCTTCTTCTGTTAACTCGTAATATTGAATATGCTCTTCGCCACCGAAAATTGATTTCAATATTTCTAGACGGAACTGTTCAACACTCATTGGCTCTTTTAAGTAATCCGAAATATTACCGACACGTGAACGCACCGATTTAATCCCTTTTGATTCGATTTTATCCTGCTTCACTTTTAATGAAGCAACTACAGCATCAATATCTGTTTTAAATAACAGCGTACCGTGGCTGAACATGCGCCCCTTCGTGACAAATTGCGCATTCCCCGATACTTTTTTGCCTTCTGCCATAATGTCATTACGACCTGAAAGCTCTGCGCTTATGCCCATCTTTCCTAGTGCATCAACTACTGGCTGTGTAAACTTTTTATAGTTCATGAAGCTATCGCCATCGTCTTTAGTAAGGAAACTAAAGTTCAAATTATTTAAATCATGATAAACTGCGCCGCCCCCTGAAAGTCTACGCACAACAAGGATACCGTTTGCATCCACATAATCAGTATTTATTTCTTCAATTGTATTTTGATTTTTACCTATAATAATTGATGGCTGGTTGATATAGAACAGTAAAAAATCATCTTTTTCAATGTCCATATTTTTCAGCACATATTCTTCAATCGCTAAGTTAATACGTGGGTCAGTAATACCTTTATTGTCGATGAAATACATTCCAATCACTCCTTCATAATATACACATAATTATTTTATCTTAAATTAACTGTTTTGTGTTGACGAATTTACTCTGTTATAATACAATAAAAATTATTAAAACAGTAATATAACAGTTGAAAAAGGAGGGGCCACACAATGTTAGAAAACGTAGTTGAATTTTTCAAAAATTTACCTGAAAAAATTTGTGTTTCTTGCGGCGATAAAATCGAAGAGCAAAGCGAATGCTACAGCAACAATTGTGATAAATGCAACCACCTTTAATTCGAACTATTACTCAAGATAACCTTCATCTAAATTAAATGAATCGATAAGTAAATCTGCTTACTCAAAACCACCAAGCCCGCTCAATGCTTGGTGGTTTTTATTTCTAGGTGGGGTGATTTATTTATCTATCGCACTTAATGTCCACCGTGCTCACTTGAATCTTCTTCGTCGTTGTCCTCTTCATCAGATTCGCCGCTGTGGTTATTCATTGTATTAGTAGATTTATCTTCAAGAACTTTACTCATATCGGGTGTGCCGACAATCAATTCTTTTTTCGGCATTACATGCATGCCTCGAGCAGTTGTATGTG
>JAZLIT010000078.1:0-3650 GCA_045617525.1 Solibacillus sp.
CGCACGCCAAGTTAGGCAAATTACGCATAACGCTGCAAAAGTCATTGCGATTGAATTTATCTGTGCCTCCCAAGCAATTTATTTAACTGGCTGCGAGGACGACTTAGCCCCGCGTACTCGAAAGTTTCTCGACGTCGTGCGCAGCTTATGCCCTCCACTTGAAACGGATAAAGCAATTGGCGAAGAAATCGAGGCATTAGCACACTATTTACTTACTTCTAACGACATCTTCTCCTTGGCGAATGAATAAACATTACGAGGGCTACCCCTCATAAATAAAGGAGCGATTAGTATGTTTAAAACAAATATTCGTGCACCACGAGGAACAGAGCGAACATGTAAAGGCTGGACACAGGAAGCTGCGATGCGCATGTTAATGAACAATTTAGACCCGGAAGTAGCGGAAAATCCAGATGAATTAGTGGTTTACGGAGGCATCGGAAAAGCGGCGCGCAACTGGGAATCGTTCGAAAAAATAATTGAGACGCTGAAGATACTCGAAAATGACGAAACATTGATTGTGCAATCTGGGAAACCAGTAGCGGTATTTAACACGCATGAGCATGCACCACGCGTGTTAATCGCCAACTCGAATTTAGTGCCGGCGTGGGCGAACTGGGATCATTTTTACAAGCTGGAGGAGCGCAATTTAATGATGTATGGTCAAATGACGGCGGGCTCGTGGATTTACATCGGCGCGCAAGGCATTTTACAAGGGACGTACTTAAGCTTTGTGGAAGCCGGTAAGAAAAAGTTCGGCACAGCGGATTTACGCGGCAAGTTCATTTTAACGGGCGGCATGGGCGGTATGTCAGGTGCGCAGCCACTTGCAGGTAAAATGGCTGGTGCTGTCATTCTCGTTGTGGAGGTCGACCGCACGAAAATTGAACGGAAAATAAACGAAGCGTACTGCGACTATTTAGTGGAATCGGTCGATGAAGCAATTGAGCTTGTGCAGAAGTTAACTGCAGCTAAGGAGCCTGGATCAATCGGACTTGTTGGCAACTGCGCAGATGTGAACCGTGAGCTTCTAAACCGCGGCATACTCCCAGATTTCGTCACAGACCAAACGTCAGCCCACGACCCGATTAACGGCTACATTCCAAACGGCATGACACTAGAAGAGGCACTGGCGTTGCGCAAATCCGACGTCAAAACTTATGAACGCCTTGCTAAAGAGACGATTGTACAGCACGTGCGCACAATGCTTGCGTTCCAAGCACGTGGCGCTGAAGTGTTCGACTATGGCAACAACATTCGCGCCTACGCAAAAGAAATGGGCGTGGAAAACGCGTTTGACATCCCAGGCTTCGTGCCGGCGTACATTCGCCCATTGTTTTGCGAAGGAAAAGGCCCGTTCCGCTGGGTAGCACTTTCAGGCGACCCGGAGGACATTTTAAAAACTGACACATTAGCGAAGGAAATGTTTGCAGACGACGAAGGCTTAGTGAACTGGATCAATATGGCCCAAGACATGGTGAAATGGCAAGGCTTACCGGCACGCATTTGCTGGCTCGGCTATGGGGATCGTCACCGCTTTGCGTTACGCGTCAACGAAATGGTTGCAAGTGGCGAGCTATCAGCGCCAATCGTCTTCGGCCGTGACCATTTAGACACAGGATCTGTTGCTTCACCAAACCGCGAAACAGAGGCGATGAAGGACGGCTCGGATGCGGTTTCAGACTGGCCGTTATTAAATGCTTTAGTGAACACAGCAGGTGGAGCGAGCTGGGTAAGCTTGCATCACGGAGGTGGCGTAGGCATGGGCTACTCACAACATGCAGGCCAAGTATTAGTTGCAGACGGCACGGACATGGCAGCAGAAAAAATTAACCGCGTATTAATTTCAGACCCAGGGATGGGCATCGTGCGACACGCGGATGCAGGCTATGACATCGCGATTCGTACAGCAAAGGAAAAAGGCGTCAACATGCCGATGCTGAAGTAGCGTAGATCTTTGGGCTGCCCCCCTCTTCATAAGATGTACGCTCTGTTGCCTGGGAGTGGATAGATATTTTTTCATTTCCTCGGTAACTTTATTTTTCACCTTGATAAAAAGTGGTGACGTATTCATGTAACACGTAAAGAAACACGTTCAGGAGGAGTGATGAAAATGGTGAAATTAATTATCCACGCAAATGAAATCGTTACGGTCGCAGGCATTGGCCCAAAAATAAAGGAACAAATGTCAAACATCGGTGTTGTCACGGAACACGCGATCTTAATGAACGGCGACCTGATCGTTGCTGTTGATACGTTAGAAAATTTACAAGCCTCGCACCCGGACCTCGTCGCAAAAGCGGAACGAATCGATGCGAGCGGCAAAATCGTGCTCCCAGGCTTTGTTGATTGTCATACGCACCTTGTCCACGGTGGCACGCGAGAAAATGAATTTCAAATGCGCTTAAACGGCTCTACTTACATGGACATTATGAATGCAGGCGGCGGGATTCACAACACATCGTCACGCACACAACTTGCATCGTTTGAAGAGCTGTACGACAAGGCGGCAAACAACTTAAATAAGTTTTTATTGCACGGCGTCACAACGGTCGAAGCGAAATCAGGCTACGGCTTAAACTGGGAAACCGAGCGCAAGCAGCTACTTGTCGCAAAAAAGCTGCAAGAAACGCACGACGTTGATGTAGTGAGCACATTTATGGGCGCGCACGCAGTTCCAAAGGAGTTCAAAAGCAATGAAGAGGCTTTCGTTGATCTCATTATCAGGGAAATGCTGCCGAAAGTAGCAGATGAGCAACTTGCGGAATTTAACGACGTCTTTTGTGAGCACGGCGTCTTTACACCTGAACAGTCGCGTCGTATTTTACAAGCCGGCAAAGCGCTCGGCTTACTACCTAAAATTCACGCTGATGAAATTGAGCCCTATGACGGTGCCGAACTAGCGGCCGAAGTTGGAGCCATTTCTGCTGAGCATTTACTAGTTGCATCCGACAGCGGTATTGTGGACATGGCGAAGGCTGGCACAATTGCGGTACTGTTACCGGGTACGGCATTCTTTTTACGTGCCCCGTTCGCGCGTGGTCGTTTAATGATTGATTCCGGCGTACCAGTTGCAATTTCTACCGACTTCAACCCAGGCTCCTCCCCTACAATTAATTTGCAGTTCATTATGAATTTAGCGTGCATGAACATGGGGATGACAATGGAGGAAGTAATTACAGCCACAACATTGAATGCGGCGTGTGCGATCAATCGCGGGCATGTAATCGGCTCGATTGAAGCAGGCAAGCAAGCGGACATCGTCATTTTAGACGTTGAAAACTATCAGCAAATGCAGTATTTTTACGGAATGAACCACGTCCATACCGTTATTAAAAAAGGCGAAGTTGTCGTACGAGGCGGGGTGCTCGTATGATTCAAAAACCAAAATTTGCGTGGCACCGCGACAGGGATGCTCAAGATTTAAAAGTAAAGGACTGGATTGAAACAGACGCTTTTTCGGGCAGCAAATGGGACGTAACATTGCTTGGCGTCCCGTTTTCCCGTGCATCAATTAGTGCATCTGGCGCCTCTGAATTTCCCGATGCTTTTCGCCGCAGCTGGGAGCTTTTTACGACGTATTATATTGATGAAATGGTTGATTTCCGTGCATTATCACTTGTTGACCTTGGTGATGTTACACTCCATGC
>JAZLIT010000079.1:0-9482 GCA_045617525.1 Solibacillus sp.
TAGTCCGGAGTGCAAAAGATTATTTAAAACGGTATGTGATACGACCGCGAGTTAAATCATAAGGAGATAACTCAATAGTAACCTTATCTCCAGGAAGAATACGGATAAAGTGCATACGAATCTTTCCAGAAACGTGTGCAAGCACAGTGTGCCCATTTTCTAATTCTACCTTAAACATCGCGTTTGGCAAAGTCTCAACTATTGTACCTTCGACTTCAATTACATCGTCTTTCGCCATCAACTCTCGTCTCCCTTCTATATGCTATTTCTAAGTCCCTAAACTAGGGATCCAAGCAACTGTTTTCTCCAATTAAGAAGCAACTCGTTTAACATACGTTGGATTGTATGAGAGATGATCATCGAAAGACGCTCGTCTGGTTTCGCTTCACACAATCCACGGGAATACACATGCTCCAGTAAAGGAACAGTTTCCCTTATGTTAACACGATAGCCGGAATGTCTTGGATGAGAGATTCATACCCGTTACACAGATGCTTCCACGAAACCCATTATACCTTTTATGAGATGTCATTACACAATAAAGTGCTCAACCTCATTATTGATATATACCGGGCACATTATGCTTTTGCAACTCTCAAAATTTATGTTTCGTTGTTGCACCGCATGCTTCCCGCAGAAGCTCTAGCGTCCTAGCCGGGTATCAGCTGCGGCTGCTCAGTAATAGAGCGTCAAGATCAGCAAATACTTTTGAAATATGTTGCTGTCCATCAATATTTGTTAGAACACCTTTGGCTTGATAGAAATCAAGTAAAGGTTGTGCTTGATTCATATTAACTTCTAGACGGTTTGTCACCGTTTCAGGATTATCATCCGCACGTGTATAAAGTTCGCCGCCATCTTTATCACATTTACCATCCTCAGCTGGAGGATTGAAAATTAAGTGGTAAGATGAACCACAAGTTTTACAAATACGTCGACCACTTAGACGAGCTATTAATTCATCTTTTTCAACTTGAATGTTGATAGTGTGTTCAACCGGACGACCAAGATCTTCAAGGATGCTATCTAAAGCCTCAGCTTGAGGAACTGTTCTAGGGAACCCATCTAATAAGAATCCTTTTTCGCAATCGGCTTGAGCAAGTCGTTCACGAACAATACCAATCGTTACTTCATCAGGAACTAGAGCTCCTTGGTCCATAAACGATTTAGCCTGTAAGCCTAGTTCTGTACCATCTTTAATAGCGGCACGGAACATGTCTCCAGTAGAAATATGAGGGATTGCGTACTTCTCAACAATTTTGTCTGCCTGTGTACCTTTACCAGCTCCAGGTAAACCCATTAAAACGATATTCATACGTAATTGCTCCCCTTTAAAACTTGCTAGTTTCAGGAAACATGACGTTTCCTAAAACCAACACTATTTCATAAAGCCTTTATAATGACGCTTAACTAGTTGAGACTCTAACTGTTTCATTGTCTCTAACGCTACCCCTACTACGATAATCATGCTTGTTCCGCCGATTTGAGCCGACGCAGGCAAGTTCATGAAATTAATAAATAGGATTGGCATAACAGAAATGGCAACAAGGAATAGTGCACCAACAAGTGTTAAACGATAAAGAACTTTAGTTAAATAAGCTTGAGTGTCATTACCTGGGCGAATGCCTGGGATATAAGCACCTTGCTTTTTCAAGTTGTCTGACACATTTTCCGGATTCACCTGAATGAATGCATAGAAATATGTGAAGGCAACAATTAGTGCAACATAGATCAACATCCCGACAGGTTTTGAGTAATCAAAAGTGTTTTGGATGAAGGCTGTTACATTATTATCACCGAAGAACGTAGCAAGCGTTTGTGGTGTAACAATAAACGCAATTGCAAAGATTACCGGAATAACCCCTGCAGCATTTACTTTTAACGGTAAATGCGTTTGTTGAGCACCAACAGTAGCTGCGCCACGACCAGCAACTCGTTTAGCATATTGAATTGGTATTTTACGCAACGCTTGTTGGATGTAAATTACAGCAACTACAACAGCCAGTATGACTAAAACTAATAATACTAGGATCAAAATGTTAATAAACAATTGATCTTTTGCACCTTCAATTTTTTGTGCATACAATTGGTTTACCGCATTAGGCATCGCAGCAACGATACCAGCGAAGATTATGATAGAAATACCATTACCAACACCATTTGCAGTGATTTGCTCAGACAGCCATAAAAGGAAAGCAGTACCTGCAGTTAACACAACAGAGATAGTTAAGTACGATCCGATACTAGTATCACTTATTAATGTTCCACCATACATGGCGTTGAAACCATAACTCATAGCGAAAGATTGAATAAATGCTAGACCAATTGTGAAATAACGTGTGAATTGAGCAAGTTTACGTCGCCCAACCTCACCTTGTTTCGCCCATTCTGCAAACTTCGGAACAACATCCATTTGTAGAAGTTGAACAATAATTGAGGCTGTGATGTATGGCATAATCCCCATCGCGAAGATCGAGAAGTTTGCTAATGCACCACCGCCAAACGTATTAAGGAAACCAACGAGATTAAACTCGTCAACAGCCTTTAATACATTTGCGTCAACGTTTGGTACCGGGATATAAGTCCCGATACGGAAAACGATTAACATTAATAGTGTAAAGATGATTTTATTTCTTATATCTCGAACGCGCATAAAGTTAGAGATCGTCTGAAACATTAAATCACCTCGATAGATCCGCCAGCGTTCTCGATTGCTTCTTTAGCAGAAGCTGAGAACTTGTGAGCTTTTACAGTAAGCTTTTTAGAAAGCGTACCATGGCCTAGAATTTTAATTCCAGCTTTTTCATTACTCACGATTCCAGTTTCTAATAATAATGCAGCAGTTACTTCTGCACCATCTTCGAAACGGTTTAAAGCGTCAAGGTTAACGATAGCGTATTCTTTACGATTAATATTCGTAAATCCACGTTTCGGTATACGACGGAATAGTGGGTTTTGACCCCCCTCGAATCCTGGGCGAACGCCGCCGCCAGAACGAGAGTTTTGACCTTTATGTCCTCGACCTGAAGTTTTACCGTTACCAGAACCGATACCACGACCAACGCGGTTACGTACTTTACGTGAACCTTCTGCTGGTTTTAACTCATGAAGTTTCATAGTGGGTGGCACCTCCTTGTTCATTTTAGTTGAAATTAGATTTCTTTAACAGTAACTAAGTGAGCTACTTTTGTAATCATTCCGCGCATAGCTTCGTTATCAGCTTGTACGACAGTTTGATTTAATTTACGTAAGCCTAAAGCCTCAACAACTTTACGTTGGTTTGGTTTAGAACCGATTACAGATTTAGTAAGGGTAATTTGTAATTTTGTCATCATAATTCCCCCCCTTATCCTAGAATTTCTTCCACTGATTTACCACGTAGTTTCGCAACGTCCTCTACGCGTTTTAATTCAGTTAATCCTTTAACAGTAGCACGTACCATGTTAATTGGTGTGCTAGAGCCTAGTGATTTAGAAAGAATATCAGTAATACCAGCAAGTTCAAGTACAGCACGAACTGGACCACCAGCGATTACTCCTGTACCAGGAGCTGCAGGTTTAATTAAGATTGAACCTGCACCGAAGCGACCTTGCACTAAGTGTGGAGTAGTTCCACCCACGCGTGGTACTTCGATTAAGTTTTTCTTCGCATCTTCAACAGCTTTGCGGATTGCGTCTGGAACCTCTTGGGCTTTACCAGTACCGAAACCTACATGACCGTTCTTATCTCCAACTACAACAAGTGCAGTGAAGCGGAAGCGACGTCCACCTTTTACAACTTTAGCAACACGGTTAATAGTAACAACGCGTTCTTCAAGTTCTAGTTTGTTTGCGTCAATTCGACTCATGAAGTATGTCCCTCCTTTTTATTAAAATTGTAAGCCGTTTTCACGTGCAGCTTCAGCTAAAGCTTTCACACGTCCATGATATAAGTAACCACCACGGTCAAATACAACAGCAGTAATATTTTTTTCAACAGCGCGTTTTGCAATCATTTCACCGATTTTAGCAGCTGCTTCTACGTTTGCACTAGCACCCTCGAAAGCTTTTTCTTGAGAGTTAGCAGAAACTAAAGTTACGCCAGCTACGTCATCGATTAATTGTGCATAGATGTTTTTGTTTGAACGGAATACGTTTAAACGAGGAACTGAAGCAGTACCAGAGATCTTAGCACGAACACGCCCATGACGTTTCTTACGAACTTGATTTTTATCTTGTTTCGTAATCATAGAGGTCACTCCTTTTCTAGATTAATGCAACTTTAAGCTGCATTATTTACCTGTTTTACCTTCTTTACGACGAACAACTTCGCCTTCGTAACGAATACCTTTACCTTTATACGGCTCTGGTGGACGAACGTCACGAATGTTTGATGCTAAAGCACCAACGCGTTCTTTAGAAATACCTTTAACGATGATTTTAGTGTTAGTCGGAACTTCCACTTCAACACCAGCTTCAGGTGTGAATTCTACCGGATGAGAGAAACCTACGTTTAATACAAGTTTTGAACCTTGTAATGACGCACGGTAACCTACACCGATTAATTCTAGTGAGCGAGTGAAACCTTCAGAAACACCAGTTACCATGTTAGCAAGTAACGCACGAGTTGTACCGTGGTTAGTACGGTGTTCTTTAGAATCAGATGGACGTACTACAGTTAGTACAGCACCATCTATTGTAATTGTCATATCTTGATGGAATTGACGAGTTAATTCGCCTTTAGGTCCTTTAACAGTAACGATGTTGTCAGCAGCGACTTCAACCGTTACGTTAGCAGGGACCTCGATAAGTTTTTTACCTACGCGAGACATTTAAGATGCACCTCCGTTCTTTTATTACTAATTACCAAATGTATGCTAAGATTTCTCCGCCAGCTTGTTTAGCGCGAGCTTCTTTATCAGTTAATAAACCTTGTGAAGTTGATACTAAAGCGATACCTAGACCGTTTAATACTCTTGGAACTTCATTTGTTTTAGCATATACACGTAAACCAGGTTTAGAGATACGCTTAAGACCAGTAATTACGCGCTCGTTATCTTTACCATATTTTAAGAAAATACGGATGATACCTTGCTTGTTGTCTTCTACATATTCTACATCACGAACGAAACCTTCACGCTTAAGAATTTCAGCGATCTCTTTCTTTACATTAGAAGCAGGAACTTCTAATTTCTCGTGACGTACCATGTTTGCATTACGAATGCGTGTAAGCATATCTGCAATCGGATCAGTCATTGTCATGAAAATTTACCTCCTTCCCAAAATTAGGGGATTACCAGCTGGCCTTTTTAACGCCAGGAATTTGTCCCTTATAAGCAAGTTCACGGAAACAAATACGGCAAAGTTTAAATTTGCGATATACAGAGTGTGGACGGCCACAGCGTTCACAACGTGTATATTCTTGTACTTTAAATTTTTGCGTGCGTTGTTGTTTAACGATCATTGATTTTTTAGCCACGTTTTCGCCCTCCTTGTTTTATTACTTTTGGAACGGCATACCGAACTGTGTTAATAACTCGCGAGCTTCTTCATCAGAATTCGCAGTAGTTACGATAACGATGTCCATACCGCGTACCTTTGAAACTTTATCATAATCAATTTCAGGGAAAATTAGTTGCTCTTTAACACCTAGAGTATAGTTACCACGACCATCGAATGCTTTTTTAGAAACACCACGGAAGTCACGTACACGAGGAAGTGAAATTGCGATTAACTTATCCAGGAATTCATACATACGCTCACCGCGTAATGTAACTTTTGCACCAATTGCTTGACCTTCACGTAAACGGAAACCAGCGATTGATTTTTTTGCTTTTGTAACTACTGGTTTTTGACCAGTAATAATTGCTAATTCTTCTACAGCTACGTCTAAAGCCTTAGAGTTTTGAACAGCGTCACCAACACCCATGTTGATTACGATTTTGTCTACTTTAGGGATTTGCATAACTGATTTATATCCAAACTTGCTCATAAGAGCAGTTGAAACTTCATTTAAATACTTTTCTTTTAGGCGGCTCATGTTTGTACCTCCCTTCTCATTTTACTTATTAGTCGATTTGTACACCGGATTTTTTTGCAACACGAACTTTTTTACCATCTTCGATTTTATAACCTACACGAGTCGGCTCGCCAGATTTTGGATCGATTAGCATTACGTTCGAAATGTGAATTGCAGCTTCTTGAGATACAATTCCACCTTGAGGGTTTAATTGGTTAGGTTTAACGTGTTTCTTAACGATGTTTACACCTTCAACAAGAACGCGGTCTTGTTTTGGGAAAGCAGCTAAGATAACGCCTTCTTTACCTTTATCTTTACCAGTAATAACTTTAACTTTATCGCCCTTTTTTACATGCATTGTGTGTCGCACCTCCTTGATTGGTACTGTCATGAAATTAAAGAACTTCTGGAGCTAGAGAAACGATTTTCATGAAGTTGCTGTCACGTAATTCACGTGCAACAGGTCCGAAAATACGAGTTCCGCGTGGAGACTTATCGTCTTTGATGATTACGCATGCGTTCTCATCAAATTTAATGTAAGTACCATCTTTACGGCGAGCGCCAGATTTTGTGCGAACGATAACAGCTTTAACTACGTCGCCTTTCTTGACAACGCCACCTGGTGTTGCTTTCTTAACTGTACATACAACGACATCGCCGATGTTTGCAAATTTACGTCCAGAACCACCAAGTACCTTAATAGTTAAAACTTCACGTGCACCTGAGTTGTCAGCAACTTTCATACGACTTTCTTGTTGGATCACTTAGGTTACCTCCCTTCGGAATTTTGTATTTCCGAATTAGTTATTAAATAATAACCGCTTTTTCTACTACTTCTAATAAACGGAAGCGTTTTGTAGCTGATAGCGGGCGAGTTTCCATGATACGTACGATATCACCGATTTTCGCTGTGTTTAGCTCATCATGAGCATAGAACTTCTTAGAGTACTTTACACGCTTACCGTAAAGCTTGTGCTTTTTGTGAGTTTCGATTAAAACAGAAATTGTTTTATCCATTTTATCAGATACTACACGGCCCGTGTAAACTTTGCGTTGATTACGCTCAGTCATACTTGAAACCTCCTTTATCAGTTATTTGAACTGATTTCTCTTTCACGAATCACAGTTTTCATACGTGCGATCGCTTTGCGAACTTCACGGATGCGAGCTGTGTTTTCTAATTGACCAGTCGCCAATTGGAAGCGAAGGTTGAAAAGCTCTTCTTTCAGTGATTTCACTTTCAATTCGATTTCTGAAGATGCTAGGTCACGGATATCATTAGCTTTCATTAGATTCACCACCAGTTTCTTGACGTTTTACAATTTTAGTCTTAACAGGAAGCTTGTGTGATGCTAGACGAAGCGCTTCACGTGCGATCTCTTCAGATACACCAGCGATTTCGAACATTACTTTTCCTGGTTTTACTACTGCTACCCAACCTTCAGGAGAACCTTTACCAGAACCCATTCGGACTTCTAGAGGCTTTTTCGTATAAGGTTTGTGAGGGAAGATTTTAATCCAAACTTTACCGCCACGTTTCATGTAACGAGTCATTGCGATACGTGCAGATTCGATTTGACGGTTAGTGATCCAAGATGCAGTTACAGCTTGTAAGCCGAATTCACCAAAAGATACTTCTTTACCGCCTTTCGCTTCTCCACGCATGTTACCACGGTGTTCACGACGATATTTTACGCGTTTAGGTAATAACATATTATTTGCCTCCTTCCACAGAGTTCTTTTTAGTAGGAAGGACTTCGCCACGGTAGATCCAAACTTTAACGCCTAGTTTACCGTAAGTAGTATCAGCTTCAGCATGTGCATAATCAATGTCAGCACGTAATGTATGAAGTGGTACTGTTCCTTCGCTATAATGTTCAGCACGCGCGATATCAGCGCCACCTAAACGACCAGATACTTGTGTTTTAATACCTTTTGCACCAGCGCGAATTGTACGTTGGATTGCTTGTTTTTGAGCACGGCGGAATGATACGCGGTTCTCAAGTTGACGAGCGATACCTTCTGCTACTAAAGTAGCGTCAAGATCAGCGCGCTTGATTTCAATAATGTTAATGTGTACACGCTTGCCAGCTGATAATTCTGTAAGATGTTTACGTAAGTTTTCTACTTCCGTACCACCTTTACCGATTACCATACCTGGTTTCGCAGTGTGGATTGTGATGTTCACGCGATTTGCTGCGCGTTCGATCTCAACTTTAGATACAGAAGCATCTTTAAGTGTAGATTCGATATATTTACGAATTTTAATATCTTCGTGTAATAAATCAGCATAGTCGTTTTCAGCGTACCATCTTGACTCCCAGTCACGGATGATACCGACACGTAGTCCTATTGGATGTACTTTTTGACCCACGGATTAAACCCCCTTCTTCTCAGATACCACGATTGTGATGTGGCTTGTGCGTTTGTTAATAGCGCTTGCGCGTCCTTGAGCACGTGGACGGAAACGTTTTAATGTTGGACCTTCGTCAACGAAGACTTCAGATACAACTAAGTTATTGATATCTAACTCATAGTTGTGTTCAGCGTTTGCAACTGCAGATTTTAATACTTTCTCAACGACTGGAGACGCCGCTTTTGGAGTATGACGTAAAATTGCAACTGCTTCACCAATTTGCTTGCCTCGGATTAAGTCTACTACTAGACGAACTTTACGAGGAGCGATACGAACTGTGCGAGCGATAGCTTTAGCTTGTGTCATTAGGATTTACCTCCTCTCAAAATTAGCGTCTTGTTTTCTTGTCGTCTGCGCCATGACCTTTGTAAGTACGAGTTGGTGCAAATTCACCAAGTTTGTGACCTACCATATCTTCTGTCACGTATACAGGAACGTGTTTACGTCCATCATACACTGCGATTGTTAAACCGATGAAGTTAGGGAAAATAGTAGAACGGCGAGACCAAGTTTTAATAACTTGTTTTTTCTCAGAAGCCTCTTGTGCTTCCACCTTTTTCATAAGGTGGTCATCAACAAAAGGTCCTTTTTTCAAGCTGCGACCCATTTAGGAACCTCCCTTCGTGATACCACCACGGTTCTCGAATAGAACCGTAGCATCACCACATTATTTTTTACGACCACGAATAATAAATTTAGATGATTTATTTTTCTTTTTACGAGTTTTGTAACCAAGAGTTGGTTTACCCCATGGTGTCATTGGTGATTTACGTCCAATTGGAGAACGTCCTTCACCACCACCGTGTGGGTGATCGTTAGGGTTCATTACTGAACCACGTACTGTTGGGCGTTTACCTAACCAACGAGAACGACCTGCTTTACCGATGTTAATAAGCTCGTGTTGTTCGTTACCAACTTGACCGATTGTTGCACGGCAAGTAGCAAGAATTAAACGTACTTCACCAGATTGTAAGCGAACGATTACATACTTGTCTTCACGACCTAATACTTGCGCAGAAGTACCAGCTGAACGTACTAATTGTCCACCTTTACCAGGTTTCATTTCGAT
>JAZLIT010000080.1:0-12539 GCA_045617525.1 Solibacillus sp.
GATGGGAGCTACAAAACCTGAAGAGTCAGCACCAGGAACTATCCGTGGTGACTACGCAGTAACTTTATCTCACAACGTAATCCACGGTTCTGATTCATTAGCTTCTGCTGAGCGTGAAATCGGTCTTTGGTTTGGACAAGATTTAGTATAATTTTATACAAAAAAGCAATCACTTAGGTGGTTGTTTTTTTTTGCCCTAAAACAGAAAAGATAAACAATTCAGTTATCTTTTATCGTATAATTGGTACATGAGAAAGGGTGGAGTGATATGTGGTTTATTATAGGATGTACAATAGTATGTGTAACAGGTATCCTGACAGATATGATTTCTAAAAATAAAAAAATAGATTTAAAAAAATTGGAAAAAGAAATAGAATTAGAAAAAATTAGATTAAAGTCGTACGAAATCGAAACGGAAAAAATTAGAATGGAGCTATCATATTCCAAGCAGCTTTTATTAGAATCGAAAGGAGAGGTAAAGTAAAATGGGCGGCTTTATTGCAATTTTTTCAATATTTATAGCAGGATCGATTCCACTTACAGCAATTATAACGGCACATCAACGTTCAAAATTAAAACTGAAAATTAAAATGGCTGAAAAAGAAATTGAATTAGAGAAAATTCGCCTAGTAGGCTATCAACAAGAAACAGAAAAAATGAAATTAGAGCTTGAACATTCGAAACAACTACTACTAGAATCTAAAATTACATAATGGTAAAAACTGAAAATTATTTCGTAATCTGGAGTTTTCGGCTATAATAGCTATACGATGAACGAGGGGAACGATGGTACTGTGTCAGATTATGAACTATTTATTGAAGGTATTAAGCGAAAAACAGGAATTGATTTAGCACTTTATAAAGAAGCCCAAATGAAAAGACGATTAACATCACTTTATGAAAAAAAAGGCTATAAAAATTTTGTGGATTTCTTGTCAGCATTAGAAAAAGATCGTGATTTAATGAATGAATTTCTAGATCGAATGACCATAAATGTTTCAGAGTTTTATCGGAATGGCAAGCGATGGGATGTATTACAGAATAAAATTTTCCCTAAACTATTGCAAACGAATAAGCGTCCCAAAATTTGGAGTGCAGCCTGTTCGACAGGGGAAGAGCCTTATAGCATAGCGATGGTGTTATCAAGTCATTTGCCTATGAGTCAAATTGGTGTATTAGCAACAGACCTTGATGAAAATGTGATTCAAAAGGCAAAGCTGGGTCTTTATCCTGAACGTTCTTTAGCAGAGGTGCCAAAAGAGATACAGGCAAAATATTTTGAACGTGAAGGTCAATTTTATAAGGTGAAGGAAGAAGTTAAGCGTACAGCAACCTTTAAAAAGCATAATCTATTAAAAGATAACTATGAGTCAAATTTTGATTTGATTGTATGTCGTAATGTGATGATCTATTTCACAGAAGAGGCAAAGGATCAAATTTATATGAATTTTAGTAAATCATTACGCTCAGGTGGTATTTTATTTGTGGGATCGACGGAGCAAATATTCAACCCAGCACGATATGATTTTGAAGTAGAGGATACATTCTTCTACCGAAAGAAATAATTTTCATCTAAAGATTTGTCGGTTAGGTCTGAAATTTACCAAAGCATGGCGCTTTTCGCACATCTTGCGAAAAGCGCCTTTCATTTTAAAGTAGTAAGCGTATAATAGAATCATTCAGAAAATTCGAAAACAGAGAGTAGATTGTCTAAACGGTACTGTCTTCTATTTCGAAATATGTTATAGTAAAAAATAAATACTTTAGCGAGTTGAAGGGAGAAAGTGTTTTTATGCGATATTTAACAGCAGGTGAGTCACACGGACCACAACTAACAACAATTATTGAAGGGTTGCCGGCATTAATGCCGATAACACCAGCAATTATTAATAAAGATTTAAAGAGACGTCAAGGAGGCCATGGTAGAGGACGACGTATGCAAATTGAAACAGATACAGTGGAAATTGTTGCGGGTGTACGCCACGGTAAGACATTAGGATCTCCGGTAGCACTAGTGGTGACGAATGACGATTGGAAGCATTGGACAGCTATTATGGGGGCGGAAGAGCTACCTGAAGATATTGACCCAGCGGAAGTGAAACGTCAAATTTCACGCCCACGTCCAGGTCATGCTGATTTAGTGGGAGGCATGAAGTATGGTCATCGGGATCTACGTAATGTTTTAGAGCGCTCTAGTGCACGTGAAACTACTGTGCGCGTTGCTGCTGGTTCTGTAGCTAAGGCGCTACTTGCTGAGCTTGGTATTTCGGTTGTTGCCCATGTAACGGAGATTGCAGGGATCAAGGCAAATACGGATACATATGAAGGTAAAACGACCGAAGAGATTCGTGCTATTGTCGAAGAGGATGCATGCTACTGTGCAGATCCAGATGCTTCAGCAAAAATGGTCGAGATGATGGACGAAACGAAAAAAGCCGGTGATTCAATCGGTGGCGTTGTCGAAGTTATTGTAGAAGGCTTACCAGCAGGGATTGGCTCATATGTACATTACGATCGTAAGTTAGACGGTAAATTAGCAGCAGCTATGCTATCAATTAATGCATTTAAAGGCGTTGAATTTGGTATTGGCTTTGAAATGGCTCGCCGCAAAGGCTCAGAAGTACATGATGAAATCTTATGGGATGAAGAACATGGCTACACACGCGCGACAAATCGCTTAGGTGGTTTAGAAGGCGGTATGACAACAGGTATGCCATTAGTGGTGCGCGGGGTTATGAAGCCAATTCCAACGCTTTATAAACCATTACAAAGTGTAGATATCGAGACGAAGGAACCATTCAAAGCGAGTGTGGAACGTTCAGATAGCTGTGCAGTTCCAGCAGCATCGATTGTAGCGGAGCATGTTATTGCTTGGGAAATAGCGAATGCAATTGTCGAACAATTCCATAGTGATCAGCTACCTCAGTTAAAAGCGCAAATTGATGCGATGCGTCAACAGTCGAAGGAGTTTTAATTATGAACATACCAGTCCGAGCTGCTTCTCATTCGTACGAGGTGACGATTGGAAAGCAAATTTTAGCGGATGCTTTTAAGCAATACAGTAGGCTCTTTGAAAAAGCAGATAAAGTCATCGTATTAACGGATGAAAATGTTTGGCGCACGAATGAACTTTATTTTACACAATCGATGCAACATCCATTTCATGTTTTTGTGATGCCAGCGGGAGAAGCATGTAAAACGTTCGAAAACTTCGAGCATGCACATACATTCCTACTTCAAAAGGAATGTACCCGTAAATCAATTGTCATCGCTTTTGGAGGCGGTGCAGTAGGTGACTTAACAGGTTTTGTTGCGGCAACGTATATGCGTGGTATTCCGTTTATTCAAGTGCCTACAACGATTTTAGCGCATGACTCTGCAGTGGGTGGGAAAACAGCAATCAATCATAAGTTAGGTAAAAATATGATCGGTGCTTTTTATCAGCCAGAAGCAGTGCTATTTGATACGGCGTTTTTAGCAACTTTACCCGAAAAAGAAGTGCGCTCAGGCATGACTGAGGTAATTAAACATGCCATGATTTCCGATGAGAAATGGCTTGCTAAATTAATGCTACAATCAGTTACACAGCTTGATGAACATACACTTGCAGATTACTTAGCAAAGGGAATCCAAGTGAAAGCAACGATTGTCGAGCAGGATGAGACGGAACAATCTGTACGCAAATATTTAAATCTAGGCCATACTTATGGGCATGCAATTGAAGCAGTAGCTGGCTATGGCAAGGTAACGCATGGTGAAGCCGTCATGATTGGACTTGTTTATACGCTGTTATTAAGTGAGACTTACGGAGCAATCACACCAGACTTCACGAAAAAGTTTGCGCAATTTGCAGTAGCGAATGGCTATCCACTAGAAGCGGTGCATGCATATACATTTGCAGAGCTTAGCGGCTATATGATGAAGGATAAAAAAGCGGATTATGGTGAGTTACATTTTGTGCTCTTACAGAAAATTGGTGAGCCATTTATGCAGAAGGTGGACATTGCTGAGTGTGAGGCAGTAGATGTACGTTTACGACAATTACTAACGGAGGTGCAACGATGATTCGTGGCGTACGTGGGGCAACAACAATTGAATCGGATCAGCCGCAGCTTGTTTGGGATGAAACAGAGCTGCTTGTGCGTAAAATTGCCGAGCAAAATAACATACAGCCTGAAGATATTATTTCCGTAACTCTTTCGACGACACCAGATATTACATCTGCGTTTCCGGCGAAGGCAGTTCGTTCGATAGAAGGTTGGCAATATGTGCCGACAATGTGTATGCATGAAATGAATGTGCCTGGCGCGCTGCCACTATGTATTCGTGTGCTAATGCATATTAATACTGAGGCTGCACAAAAAGATATTCAACATGTTTATTTAAATAACGCCGTTCAATTAAGACCGGATCTTGTAAAGTAAGAGGAGTGGAATGAGAATGAAGTGGAAGCAACAAATTCTTGGTATGAAGGCATACCAACCAGGTAAACCGATGGATGAAGTAAAGCGTATGTATGGATTAGAAGAGGTTGTGAAGCTTGCCTCAAACGAAAATCCATTTGGTAGCTCACCAAAAGTAGCGGAATTTTTAAAAGAATACGCTGAAAACCATGCACTTTATCCAGATGGCTATGCACAAAATTTACGTACAGCAGTTGCTGAACACTTAAATGTACAAGAAACAGAATTAATTTTCGGCAATGGGTCGGATGATTTGATCGCGATTATTACGCGTGCATTATTATACCCAGGTGTGAATACAGTTATGGCAGATCCATCATTCTCTCAGTATTGGCATAATGCTGAGATTGAAGGGGCAGAGGTGCGTAAAGTGCCATGTATCGATGGCTTCCATGATTTAGATGCAATGCTTGCTGCAATTGATGATTTTACTTCAGTTGTATGGATTTGTAGCCCAAATAATCCAACAGGTACACTTATTCCTGCTGATCAACTGAAAGCATTTTTAGCGAAAGTACCTGCACACGTACTTGTTGTACTTGATGAAGCGTATATTGAATACGTTACAGATCCAACACATGAACATACATTGCCATATTACCGCGAGTATTCAAATGTAATTCTATTACGTACATTCTCTAAAGCATATGGACTTGCTTCATTCCGAGTAGGTTACGGTATTGGACAAGCAGATTTAATTGCGAAGCTTGACCCAGTGCGTGCGCCTTTTAATAATACAATTCTAAGCCAAGCAGTCGCAGCTGTGGCAATTAATGATCAACAATTTATTGAGGATTGTCGCCAAGCGAATGAAATAGGTAAGGCGCAATATGTTGCATTTTGTGAAAAACACAAATTAAATTATTACCCATCCCAAACAAACTTTATTTTATTTGAAGTGAAGGCAGATAGTCAGCTTGTTTTTGAAGAAATGATGAAGCGTGGTTTTATTACGCGAAGTGGTTCAGCACTTGGCGCACCAGGTTATCTACGTGTAACGATTGGCACAGAAGCGCAAAATGCGAAGTTTTTAGCATTGCTTGAAGAAGTGCTAATTGAACAGGGCGTATTTGCTTGATTAAAAATGTACTTGTAATCGGACTCGGCCTAATTGGCGGGTCCATTGCTTTATCACTTCAAAAAGCACCTTCACTTAAAGTTTATGGGTATGATGCAAATGAAAAAACAAGAGAATTAGCGAGCACTTTACAAATTGTGCATCACGTTGTAGAAAATCCACTAGATGGTATAGAGGATATGGATTTTGTGCTTTTCGGCACGCCTGTGAATGCAACAATTGACTGGATGGAGCAGGTGAAAACTTGGCCATTAAAGCAATCTGTGATCATTTCGGATACAGGTAGCACGAAAGGTTTGATCATGAAAAAGGCGCTTGAATTAGAACAGCTAGGCATCACATTTATTGGAGGCCACCCGATGGCGGGTTCTCATAAAAGTGGGGTAACAGCAGCAAAGCCACATCTTTTTGAAAATGCATATTATATGCTAACGCCAAATGAGCGAGAATCAGAAGAAAACGTAAAAGCCTTAGAATGTATTTTGAAGTTCACTTTGGGCAAGATTGTGCTTGTAGATGCCGTAGAACATGACCACATGACGGCGGTAGTTAGCCATTTCCCACATATTGTGGCAGCTTCACTTGTACATCAGCTAAAGGCAGAGCGGGCGGTACTTCCAATGACATCGATGCTCGCGGCAGGAGGTTTCCGTGATATTACACGTATTGCTTCCTCTAATCCGCAGTTATGGCGCGATATTACACTTCAAAATCGTGCAGAGCTCGCACAGCAACTTGAAAAATGGACAGATGAGATGCAACGTGTAGGAAACTTACTAAAACACGGCGAGGCTGTGGAAATCGAGCAGTACTTTGACGTTGCGAAGCGTGTGCGTGATGAGCTACCAAGTTCAGCTGGTGCTCTTTATACGCCATTTGATCTGTATGTCGATATTCCCGATTACGCAGGGGTTTTATCTGAGGTAACGAGTTATTTGGCAGAAGACAATATTAGTATCACGAATTTACGTATTGTTGAAGCGCGAGAAGATGTCTTCGGTATTCTTGTGATTAGCTTGCAAACGAATGAAGACCGAGAACGTGCGGCGAAATGCATTGCACATAAGGCGAAATTTGAAACGTATATATCTTAAGGGGTGGATGAAATGGGAAACACATTAAATTATGAATTGCCTTCTCTTAAGGGAGAAATCTCTGTACCTGGAGATAAGTCTATCTCACACCGATCTGTCATGTTTGGCGCAATTGCTGAAGGAACAACGACAGTAGAGGGGTTCTTGTTAGGTGAGGATTGTTTAAGTACGATCGATTGCTTCCGTAAGCTTGGTGTGAAAATTGACGTGGAAGGCACAAATGTAACAGTTGAAAGCCCAGGTATGAAAGGCTGGCAGGAGCCAAGTGAGATCCTTTATACAGGGAATTCAGGCACAACGACGCGCTTAATGCTTGGAATTTTAGCTGGCACTAATTTACATACGATTATGACTGGCGATGCCTCGATTGGCAAACGTCCAATGCGCCGCGTTGTGGACCCGCTACGTTTAATGGGCGCGGATATTAGAGGACGCCTTGATGGTCAATATACGCCGTTAGCAATTCAAGGCACAACCTTACAAGCGATTGATTATACAATGCCTGTAGCAAGTGGGCAGGTAAAGTCTGCGGTGCTTCTAGCAGGGTTACAAGCTGAGGGTACAACGATCGTACGTGAAAAGGAAGTAACACGTGATCATACAGAGCGTATGCTACGTCAGTTCGGAGCGCAGGTTGATGTAATCGATGGAATTATTTCATTTGAGGGTGGACAATCTTTAAAGGCGACGCATGTTGCGGTACCGGGGGATATTTCATCGGCAGCCTTTTTCTTAGTGGCAGCAGCCATTACGAAGGATAGTGAAGTAACACTTTTAAACGTAGGCACAAATGAAACACGTGACGGCATTTTACGGGTATTGGCACAAATGGGTGCAAGGGTGCAAATTGAAGGGAATGATTCCCAAGAAGCGGAGCCAACTGCGACAATTACAGCGAATTCCTCTGACTTGCAAGGAATTGTCATTGAAGGCGATATTATTCCAACTTTAATCGATGAAATTCCAATCATTGCATTGCTTGCAACACAGGCAAATGGGCAGACCGTTATTAAAGATGCAGAAGAGCTTAAGGTGAAGGAAACAAACCGAATTGATGCGGTTGTTACTGAATTGAAAAAGTTGGGTGCGAATATTGAAGCTACTGACGATGGGATGATTATCCACGGGCCAACGCCACTTCATGGTGCGACTTTGAAAACGTATGGTGATCATCGAATTGGTATGATGGGCGCAATTGCAGCACTAATTACAGAGGGTCCAGTGACATTAGATGACCCCGGTTGCATTGCTGTATCATACCCAATGTTTTTTGAACATGTTGAAACGTTAATTAATGCGTAAATTTATCGACTCTCCTTAGCATGTCTAAGGGGAGTTTTTACTTGTAACAAGTGGTTTTGTCATGTAGCATGAATAGGAATAAAAGTGAAAAGGTGAACGAAATTGGATAATAATATGAACACGATGTTAGCAGCAATAGAAGAAGGCGATTTACAAGCCGTAAATCAATTAATTGAGGGCTTTTTGACAAATACCATGCCCGAGGAACAATATGAAATAGCAGAGCTTTTAATGCAGTATGGCTATTTTGAGGAAGTAAATCAAGTGCTAGAGCATTTGCAATTTTTATTCCCAGAGGAAGCGCAAATCTCGATTGACCGTGCAACGGTATTAATGGAGCTTGCACAAGAGGATGAAGCGTTAGATTTATTATTAAGCGTGGCAGAGGATGCGCCAGAATATCCGCAGGCACTTTTAGTGTTAGCTGATTATTATCAGATGCAAGGCTTGTACGAGGTAGCAGAAAAACGTATAAATGAAGCGCTAGAAATTTTACCTGCGGAGCCATTATTGCAATTTGCGAAGGCGGAGCTACTTTTTGAAACAGGTCGTTTCTCAGAGTCAATCCGAATTTATGAGGAGCTTTATCAAATTGAATCAACATTTGCTGGCATATCGTTAGCAGAACGTTTAGCAGAAGTTTACCGTGCAGGTGCAGCTTACGAGCAAGCACTTGAATATTATATGAAGGCGTTAGAGGATGAAGTGAAGCCAGATGTGCTATTTGGCTCTGCTTATGCAGCATTCCAGATTCAAAACTACGAGCTTGCGATCAAGCAACTTGAAGATTTGAAAGAATTAGACCCGGATTATTTCTCTGCGTATTTATTATTAGCGGAGAGCTATGCAATGCTTGAGGACAATAAACGAGCACTCGCGGCTATTAAAGAGGGATTAGTGCGCGATGAGTATGACAAGTCACTTTATTTATTTGCTGGTAAAATGGCTTTGAAAAATAATGCAAGTGAAGAGGCAGTTTCTTATTTACAGGAAGCGGTAGCCCTTGATCCAGAGTATATGGAAGCGATTCTTGTCTTGATGTCGATTTATTCTAAAGAAGAAAGATATGAGGAAGTAATTGAACTATATGAGCATGTTTCGTCAGAAGATTTTGATTGGACAGCATTGTATCCTTTCGTTGCTGAAGCATATGATAAAGAAGAACAGTTTGAAAAAGCGTATGCAATTTATCAAGCTGGATACGTTGACTTTAATACCGATGTCTCGTTCCTCCAAAATTATTGTTACTTCTTATTAGAAGAAGGCAAGCAAAAAGAAGCGAAAGTGATTGCAGAACAGTTATTGGCATTAGAGCCTACTGAACAGCAATGGATAGATTTATTAGAGCGTTTTGAGTAAAAGGGGTGATTGAATTGACGTCTTCCATACCAAATGCTGATAAAAAGATCTTTATTCGTTGGTTTTTGAAAAATTACCAGCTAAAAAGAAGAGAAGGCGTTTGGATTTTAAATTACTTATTAACGAATGAAACATTATTGAAACATGTAAGATTTATTGAAGAAGCGCATTATTGCCCGCGAGCGATTGTCATGTCAACAGTCGAAACGGGCGGTTTGCCTTTTCGATTTTATAAAGGAAATATGATGACAAATGATGCTGAAAAAGCGTTCCATGAGATTCGCTTACACCCAGAGCAGGATACGTTTATTCAATTAAATTTCACGAATATTCCGCCTAATCCGCATTTTATTGCGGTAGTAGAAGAGAATCCATACATTCCAAGTAATAAACCAGTGCGCAATTTGGATCGCAAAATTGCAGAGGATATTGTCAAATTGAGTTTATTTTCACATCAAGAAAATTATTTGAGAAAAAGAATCGATAAAGCTTTGGATACAGGAGAAAAAGAGCAATTTTTCGTCCTGACTGAGCAATTAAAAAAACTACTAAAATCAACGGATAAGTTGTAATTTTCTACGGGGGAAAAGTCATGTATTTTAATGTCAAGGATATAGAGCAGTTTCATAGTCAAAAGGATTTCATTGATACGGTGTTAGTACCGTTACTTCCACTTGATTTTTCAATTGAGGGCTCAAAGCAAAGTAGCTCTGCAGCAGAGTATTTAATGTCTTTAACGGCATTTCTTGAAAAACAATTTAAGGGAAGAATATTTCTAACACCGCCATTTTCCTATTTCCATAAAAATGGTATAATTGACCTTGAAGAAATAAATACTTATTTGATAAAGAGTGGATTTAAGCATGTATTATTTATTACATGTGATCAGCAATGGCATGAGAAGAACTCACAACTTAATGTGACTTGGATTCCCTCAATCCCATTAGAATCTATGGATCAACAGGTAAAGCAACGTATATTACAAGATCAAATGAATCTAGTTGTCCCAAGTTTAACGAAGGTTTGGACAAGCAATTAAGGTACACTTTCATTAAATGTTCACAAACTTTCTGAATCGACTGAAAGCTTTGTTGACCAACGTATTTGATTAAGATATCATAGAAATGTCCTAGTATTTACTATTTTTTAAAATTTTTGGCCATAAGGGCTGACCTTTTAGTTAGAGGGGGGAAAATAATGAGTAAAAATCGCGTAACTCGTCGTCAATTCTTAAACTACTCTCTAATGGGGGTAGGTGGATTCATGGCTGCGGGGATGTTGTTACCAATGGTTCGCTTCGCAGTAGACCCTTTACTTCAAACAAAGGATGAGGGAGAATTTGTTGTAACTTTAAAAAAAGCTTCAGAGTTATCTGAAGAGCCAACAAAAGTAGACTTCTCATACGAACAAATTGATGCGTGGTACAAGTCTCAGACAACTGATACTGCATGGGTTTACAAAAATGGTGATGATATTATCGCTCTTTCACCAGTATGTAAACACTTGGGTTGTACTGTTAACTGGGCTGGAGATCCAACGCAAGCAAATCGTTTCTTCTGTGCTTGTCACTCAGGTCGTTATGAGAAAGACGGTGTAAATGTACCGAATACACCGCCTACAGGTGCCTTAGATCAGTTTGAGGTAGCTATTAATGATGAAGGTTATATTATGCTTGGGAAAAAATTCGCAAATAAATTTGCAAAATAATGTAAGGGGGTACGACTTCAGTGCTTAATAAAATTTATGATTGGGTCGATGAACGTTTAGATATCACACCTATTTGGCGCGATATCGCTGACCATGAAGTGCCAGAGCACGTTAACCCTGCACACCATTTTTCTGCATTCGTATACTGCTTCGGGGGATTAACATTCTTCATCACAGTAATCCAAATCTTATCTGGTATGTTCTTAACTATGTACTATGTACCAGACGTAGAAAATGCATGGAAATCAGTTTATTACTTACAAAACGAAGTAGCTTTTGGTGAAATCGTTCGTGGTATGCACCATTGGGGAGCTTCATTAGTAATCGTAATGATGTTCTTACATACGCTTCGTGTATTCTTTACAGGTTCTTATAAGAAGCCTCGTGAATTAAACTGGATGGTCGGTGTAGGTATTTTTGGTGTAATGATGGGATTAGGTTTCACAGGTTATTTATTACCTTGGGATATGAAAGCATTATTCGCTACTAAAGTAGGGATTGAAATTGCAGCATCTGTTCCATTCGCAGGGGAATATATTAAGATTCTTCTAGCTGGTGATTCAGCAATTTTAGGTGCGCAAACGTTAACTCGTTTCTTTGCGATTCACGTATTCTTCTTACCTGCAGTATTGTTTGCTTTATTAGCAGCTCACTTTATCATGATTCGTCGTCAAGGTATTTCTGGGCCACTTTAATAGTTATTGAACGCAATGAATGATTTTTTAAAGGAGGGGACACTATGCATCGCGGAAAAGGAATGAAGTTCGTAGGTGATTCTCGTGTTACGACACATAAACGTACACATATCAAACCTAAAGATTATTCCGAGTATCCTGGGAGAACAGAAGCTTTCTGGCCTGACTTTTTATTAAAAGAATGGATGGTTGGGGCTGTATTCTTAGTAGGTTACTTATTATTAACTGTCGCTCACCCTTCACCTCTTGAAGGCCCGGCAGATCCAACAAATGCAACTTATATTGCATTACCAGACTGGTATTTCTTATTCATGTATCAGTTATTAAAATACTCATATGCTTCTGGTGCTTTTAACATAATCGGAGCTATGGTTATTCCAGGTTTAGCATTTATGTCATTACTATTAATTCCATTTTTAGATACATCACCGGAGCGTCGTCCATCTAAGCGTCCGATTCCAACTGCAATTATGCTTCTAGCATTAGCTTCTATGATTTATTTAACTTGGGAATCAGTTTCAGCTGTAGATTGGGATGCAGTAGACGCACAGGGTGAAATTACGGATAAACATTTAGGATTAGTGCCTGATATTCCAATTGATGAATCGTCTGAAGGTTATGTCATTTATTCAGGTCCAGCTGCAAATACATGTATCTCTTGTCATGGTGGTGACTTAACTGGTGTAGGTTCTAACCCGATGTTATTAGGAAATGAATTAACAGCAGAAGAAGTCCAAGAAGTAATTGTAAATGGTCGTGGCGCGATGCCAGCTGGTCAATTTGCAGGTACTGAAGAAGAATTAGTGATTTTAGCTGAATTCATCGCAAGTCTTAAAGAAGA
>JAZLIT010000081.1:0-1259 GCA_045617525.1 Solibacillus sp.
GCCGCGTACGCGGCATGCGATGAAGCTCCCTCCCATGACAGGAAGCGGAAGACAGGGATGAGCGACTCGACGCTCATTCTCGTCATTGAGTCCAAGCAGTCACGGGACGCGGAGCTGAAATGTAAGGGATGCCGCGAGACCGGCGTCGTTCCGCGCAAGGGCGACGTGCGTCGGATCCGAGTCCACGACGTCGGGCGGATGCGCTGCTACGTCGAGGTGCCCGTGCGCCGCATGCGCTGCCCGAAGTGCGGCAAGCGCTTCAAGGAGAAGCTTCCGTTCGTGACGAGCCCCAAGGCCCGCGTCTCAAGGGCGTTCGAGTGGCTCATCGTCTCGGAGCGGGCGAACGCATCGATCACGGCCGTCGCGGAGAAGCTCGGCGTCGACTGGAGGACGGTCAAGGACGCCGAGAAGCGCGTCCTGGCGGCTGAGTACAAGACCGTCGACCTCAAGGGAGTGACGCGGATCGGGATCGACGAGCTGTACGTCTTCTGCAACGAGCGGAAGAGCCGCAAGTACATCACCGTCGTGCGGGACCTCGACTCCGGGCGCGTCCTGAACGTGTCGCGGGGCAAGGGCGAGGCCGCGCTGAAGGAGTTCGCCTACAGGCTCAGGAAGCAGAAGGTGATCGACAAGATCAGGTGCGTCTGCATGGACATGTCGAACGCCTACTACGCCTGGGTCGGGCACAACCTGCGCAAGGACACGCTGATCGTGTTCGACCACTTCCATGTCATCATGAAGATGAACGAGCACATCAACAACATCCGCAGGATGGCGATGGCGCAGGTCAATGCCGACACGCGCAAGCGTCTCGCGGACCTCGCCACGTCCGACAAGGACCGCGAGACGATCAAGCGCATCATGCTCAACGCCAAGGCGAACCAGGAGAAGGCGAAGAAGTACCTCAAGGGAAACATGAAGCTCCTGCTGATGAACTCCGAGGACGTCGCCGAACACCCGAAGGCAAAGGCCCGGCTGGACCGAATGCTCGCCAAGTACACGGACATCAACGCGGCATACCTCCTCAAGGAGAAGCTTCGCTCGATCTACGCCAACGCGAAGACGAAGATCGACGCCGCAGGTCTCTTCGCGGACTGGATCCGCGAGGCGCAGGCGACGGAGGTTGACGACCTCGTCGCCATGGCGTCCACGGTAGAGGAACACCTTGCGGGCATCCTCGGCTTCTGGGAGTTCCGCGGGGCGTCGAACGCCTCGGTCGAGGGGTTCAACAACAAGATCCGCTGGCTGATCAAGCAGGC
>JAZLIT010000082.1:0-18190 GCA_045617525.1 Solibacillus sp.
ATGAATAATAACATGATAATTCCAGGATTAAAAGATGTGATCATCCATGAGATTAAAGAATACCTTGATCGCGTTGCGATACACGTTTCTTTAGCTAAAAAAGAACAGGTTTGTCCCTCTTGTGACGTTAAAACAATTAAAGTTCACGATTATCGTATACAAAAGGTCAAGCATTTAAAGTGGTTTGAACGTTTAACAATCCTTTTTTATTAGCGTCGTCGCGATGTTTGTGTTTGTGGAAAGCGATTTTCGCAAGCCTGGCATTTGTAGATCGTTACCAGCGTTTTTCGAAGGAATGGAATCAAATACTTCAAAGGTGATTAAAAGGAATGCATATGGATTTAGAAAGCATGAAACCTTGGATAGTGCTCGTTGATTGGAGCGGAGGGGGACCGCGACTTCCAGGGGATCAAGCACGTGCGGAAAATCCACTAATTTTCTGCCTCCCTAAAGGCAGGGAATTAGTTAGTTGGAGCCGTGCCCTAAAGTAATAGGTAGGGAAGCTAAGAGCGCGCTCGTCGTGAGCGCAACGCTTCCATGACCAGCATCCTGCTGGCCCTCGGGTCCACCGGAGCTCCAATCAACGCCTTTCGTGAGAAAGGGTGTACTGAAATTAATGACTAATTTCAGGTACACCCCAACATTTGACGTAGAACCTTATTTTTAAGCAAGTACCGCTTTTAAAATGGCTACTGCTTCATCAATTTCTTCTTTTGATACAGTTAATGGCGGTAATAAGCGAATTACTTTAGGCCCAGCCGAAACTGTTAATAAACCTGCCTCATCTAGCTTCGTCACAAAAGGTGCAACGTCTTCACCACCGCAATTTAGACCAAGCATTAAGCCCTGCCCCTGCACAGAGAAGTTTATTGGCATATGCACCTCTAATTGCTCCTGTAAATATGTAGAAAGGTCTTGAACATTTGCTAAAAATGCTGGTTCAAATACAGTATTAACAACGGTTTGTGCAACAGCAACCCCAAGTGGATTACCACCAAATGTCGTGCCATGCGTTCCTGCACTAAATGTATCAAATAACGATGCAACACCAAGAATCCCGCCAATTGGGAAGCCACCACCAAGTCCCTTAGCCATCGATACGATATCAGGCTTTAACACCGTTTGCTCGTAAGCAAAGCGCGTTCCTGTACGTCCAATACCCGTTTGCACTTCATCAACAATTAATAAAATATTGCTGTTTTCGCAAATTTCTTTTATTGCCTGTGCAAATTCTTCTGTTACTGGGTTTACGCCACCCTCACCTTGAATTAACTCAAGCATAATCGCAGCTACACTATCATCAACGGCACCCTTCAAAGCATCCACATCATTATAAGGTAATGTCGTAAATTGGCTTACAAGCGGTCCGAAACCATTCCGTACTTTATCTTGACCAGTAGCACTCATTGCACCAAACGTGCGTCCGTGAAAGGATTGCTCGAATACGATAATATGATGCTTACCTGTATGTTTACGCGCAAGCTTAATAGCCGCTTCATTCGCCTCTGCACCACTATTACAGAAAAAAGCATGCGATAAATGAGTTCCCTCAACTAGAGTTTCCGCTAGTTTCTCTTGGCCTGGACTTTCAAAGAGATTACTAATATGCCAGAGTTTTTGACTTTGCTCTTGAATTGCATTCACAATTAATGGATTGGCATGACCTAAGCTACATACCGCAATTCCACTCGTGAAATCTAAATAACGTTTACCATTCGTATCGAAAACGATTGTCCCTTGCCCTTTTTCGATTGCGATTGGGCGTCTTGCATAGTTCTGAAATAGTGCACTCATGTTACTAGCTCCTCACTTAAAATAGTTGTTCCTATTAACGTTTCATTTACAATTTGTACAGTTGGAATGCCCGCTTTTAAGCATGCTAGCGCTCCCTCTACTTTCGGAATCATGCCACCGTAAATATGCCCCTCTTCAATCCAATTTTGAATTTTTCTAGGCGTGACGCTCGTTTGATTTTCACCTAAAACACGAATTCCTGCAACATCCGTCACTAGCAGTAAACTATCAGCCTTTAATGCTAAAGCAATACTACTAGCAACAGTATCTCCATTAATATTTAACGCCTTCCCCTCGGAAGTTACACCGATACAAGCAATAACAGGTACAATTCCAGCCGCGATTAAACCCTCTAAAATATCTACCTTTACTTGTTTCACTTCACCGACATGACCGTAAACAGCCTGATTTAAATAGTCACTTAAAAGAAGTTGACCATCAAACCCATTTAAGCCAATTGCCTGGATTCCCGCTGCATTTAATTCATGTACAAGCGATGGATTCACTTGCCCAATTAATGTAGATTGTACAAGTTCAATCATATCATCTGTCGTCACACGTAATCCGTTGATTGTCTGCGACTTAATTTTAGACTTATCAAGTGCACGGTTGATTGCAGGACCACCGCCATGTGTAATTACAATGGAATAGCCCTCCTCTTGCAGTTTCTTAAAGTTTTCAAAAAAAGCGCCATTTAAGCCCTCTAGCGTACTGCCACCAAGCTTAATGACAATTTTACGAGCGATATGATGCGTTGATTTGAACGTAGTCATACGTTAAGTCACATCCCCATGCTAAACCGTGTCCCTGGCCAACACCTAATGACACGTTAATTTTCACTTCTACTTGCTTTAAAATCTCGATTAGCTCTTCTTCTGAAAATTTAATTGGCTCACCGTTTTTAACCATTGTTGCGCCACCAATTTGGATTGTAATTTTATCAGGGTCCACTGTTGCACCACTATAGCCAACCGCCGCGATAATACGCCCCCAGTTTGCGTCGCAGCCAAATACAGCTGTTTTTACAAGCGGCGAACCTACAACGGTTTTCGCGATTTTACGTGCTTCAGAATCTGAGAAAGCTCCTTCTACTTCAACCTCGATTAGTTTTGTGGCACCTTCACCATCACGTGCAATTGATTTGGCTAAATCTTCAGCCACCAAACGTAGTGCAGTATAGAAATTTTCCCAATCTGGATGCGACGGTGTTAACGTTTCATTGCCAGCTAAGCCATTAGCCATCACAAGCACTGTATCATTCGTAGATGTGTCGCCATCTACTGTAATTGCGTTGAACGTGCAATCTGTAATTTGAGAGAGCGCTTTTTGCAACTCATCAGATTCTATGTTCGCATCCGTTGTAATAAAGCCAAGCATCGTCGCCATATTCGGCTCAATCATGCCTGAACCCTTTGCGGTACCACTAACAAGTACTTCCTTACCGTCAACAACTGTTGCATACGTTGTATTTTTCATCACAGTATCCGTTGTTAAAATAGCTTGTGCGAAGTCAATCCCACTTTCTAGAGAATCACTCAGCTCAAGCTGGGGCACTCCATTTTGAATTGGCCCCATTTTCATGATTTCACCAATTACACCTGTAGAAGCTACACCAATTAAATAAGGTTCAATGCCAAGTTTATTAGCTGCCAAGGCTTGCATTTCATAGGCATCTGCAATTCCTTGCTTCCCTGTACATGCATTGGCATTACCAGAGTTCACGATGATTGCTTGCATTTTCGCGGTATTATATACAACTTCCTTGGTAACTTTTAATGGTGCTGCTTGCACAGCATTTGTCGTGAAAACACCGGCAACACTTGCTGGCACTTCACTTACAAGAATCGCTAAATCTTTTTTCTTATGTTTAATACCTGCGTGAATTCCTGCTGCTTTAAAGCCTTTCGGCGATACGATATTTTTACTCGATAATTTTCTCATTTCAATCGTTGATGACATTTCATCTTCCCCCGTCTCCGTTATATAAATAGCGGTACGACATGTAAGCCTGTCGTCTGCGCTAGGTTCATCTGTACGTTCATATTTTGAATTGCTTGACCGGCTGCACCTTTTACTAGATTGTCGATTACGCCAACAATTGTGGCACGCCCCGTTCGCTCATCAAGCAATGCATAAACATCACAGAAATTCGATCCTTTGACACGACTTGTGCCTATCGAATTAGCATCAGTTACGACACGCACGAATGGATGATTTGCATATGTCTCTTGAAGGCTTTCTGTAAGCTGTTTTTGTGTAACCCCTGGCATAACCTGTGCATAAGATGTTGCTAAAATTCCACGAGTCATTGGCACTAAATGCGTAGTAAAGGTAATTTTAGTGTCGACACCTGCAAATAGCGAAATTGCTTGCTCAATCTCCGGAATATGCTGATGCTCATGTACTTTATATATCGAAATTGTTTCATTTGTTTCTGAATAATGAGTGCCTTGAGATGGCTTATTACCTGCGCCTGAAACGCCGCTTTTCGCATCTATCACTAAAAACTGTGGATCTATTAATTTATCTTTAATTAGTGGTAGTAATGACAATAACACTGCAGTTGGATAGCATCCTGGATTTGCGATAAGGGGCGCATCTTTAATTGCCGCTTCATTCCACTCCGTTAAACCGTAAACAGCTTGTGCCACGACATCGGCTGGCGCAGGTTCTTTTTTATACCAATGCGCGTAGCATTCAAGATCTTGTAGGCGAAAATCTCCTGAAAGATCAATTAGCTTTGGCCCTTTATTCATTAACCCCGGAAACAGCTTACTAGAAACCCCAGATGGCGTACTTGCAAATACGACGTCTAATGGAGCTAGTGCCTCATCATCAATTTTTTGTAATGGTTTATCCGCTATTGTCACCAAATGCGGGAAACGTGCTGAAAACATTGCCCCTTCATCTGTGGAAGTAAACAATGTCATGTTTTCAACTTCTGGATGTTGATGTAAAAATCGTATTAACTCTAAGCCTCCATAGCCTGTCGCCCCAATTATGCCAACTCTCATTTGTCCGTCACCTCATTATTAATATAAAACCAGTATAATCATGTATAAATATTTAGTCAACTGTATTTTTATTAATTTTCTATGTAATCTGAATGTTTTTTGTAATTAAAAAGTTGTTACTCGCTAATAACGCAACAAGTAACAACCTTCTTTTATATTATTCTATTCTTTCCATGCATACTTATTCATCTTTTCAATCTTCCATTGTCGATAAATCACCTGCTGGAAGATTCAGCTCCCAGGCTTTCAACACACGACGCATAATTTTTCCGCTTCGTGTCTTTGGAAGCTTCTCTTTAAATTCAATTTCACGCGGTGCAGCATGTGCAGACAACCCTAACTTGACGAAGTTACGAATCTCTTCAGCCAATTGTTCAGTAGGCTCAACACCCTCACGCAATGCCACAAATGCCTTAATAATTTCACCTCGTACAGGGTCTGGCTTCCCAATTACCCCTGCCTCAACAACATCAGGATGCTCCAGCAGCTTGCTTTCAACTTCAAATGGTCCTACACGCTCCCCTGCCGTCATAATGACATCATCCACACGTCCCTGGAACCAAAAATAGCCATCTTCATCCATATAGGCTGAGTCACCCGAGACATACCATTTATCCTGCACAAAATACGTTGCATATTTTTCTGGATTCCCCCAAATTTTACGCATCATCGAAGGCCAACCCTTTTTAAGTGCTAAATTGCCCATCGTATTTGGTGGTAGTTCATTCCCCGCATCATCAATTATAGCTGCGACCGTTCCAGGAATTGGCTTACCCATTGAGCCTGGTCGGATTGCCATGGACGGATAATTACAGATCATATGCGAGCCCGTTTCTGTCATCCACCATGTATCATGTATGCGATGCTGTAATTCTTCCATTCCCCAATAAATCACCTCAGGATTTAACGGCTCACCAACAGACAACACATGACGTAACGAGGATAAATCATAACGTTTTATATAATGATTGCCCGCTCCCATTAACATTCGAAACGCAGTTGGCGCGCTATACCAAACCGTCACACCAAATTGCTCGATGGCAGCGTACCATGCATCTGGGCTAAAGCGACCGCCAATTACAACATTCGTCACACCATTCAACCACGGGCCAAACATCCCATAAGACGTCCCAGTGACCCAGCCGGGATCTGCCGTGCACCAAAAAATATCGGTTTCATTGAAATCTAACACCCAGCGTGCCGTTTCAAATTGCTGCACCATCGCATAATGTACATGTAGTACTCCCTTTGGCGCACCGGTTGAGCCCGATGTATAATGTAAGATCATACCATCTTCCTTGTCGACCCACTCAATATCAAAATGCATGGAAGCTGCATGTAAGGCCTTTTTAAAATCAATTATTTGCCCTGTCTCTTCAATGCCTTCCCCAACGAGCAACACCTTTTTTAGTAGCGGTAATTTTTCTAACGGGATACGTTTAAGCAATTCTGGTGTCGTAATAATCGCTGATGCCCCACTATTTTCTAAACGATCGAATACTGCACCTTCCATAAACGCTTCAAATAGAGGTCCTACAATTAAACCCATTTTTAAAGCGCCTAAAAATGCAAAATAAAGCTCTGGAGACCTTGGCATAAAAATAAAAAATCGATCCCCTTTTGACATCTCCGTTTTTTCCTTTAAAACATTTGCAGCCTTGTTGGACATGCGCTTCATATCATTGAATGAATAGGCTTCATTTCTCTTCCCATCTGCATAATAAAGCGCAACTTTATTTTTTCGAGCTGTGAACGTATGACGGTCAATTGCCTCGTACGCAATATTAACCTTGCCACTCTCATACCAACTGAAATGCTTCTCCGACTCTTTCCAATCGTGATTTTTTTCAGCTTCATATTGCTGAAGCTGGTATTTCCCTTCAAGTGCAAGTAAATGATTTAAACGTTCCCCCATTAATAACGCCTCCCATCCCCATTTAAGAAACATTTTACATTAAATTGAAACAAAATACTCGAATTTTCTGATAATCGATATAACGTAGCAATATTTTACATTTCTAAGCGTAATTACGCGTAATATCTTGTATAATAAAATTATCCTATATGGGTGGTGTGAAAGTTGAAACATATTAAAACATTTTACAGTGCACAGCTAGACACAAAACACGGCACGGTACATGTTGAGGGGCCTGTTACATCCGAACAAATGGCTGCTTTTACACTGCATGACGATTTAAAGGCTTTTCGTCCTGCACATTTGCAGCATAAAGCTTTAGTTGAAATTGCTGGACTTGATGAAGGCCGAATTATCGTTATTCGAAATGAACAGTTAGTAGTAGGATATGTAACATACCTTTATCCAGATCCATTAGAACGATGGGCGGAAGATAAAATAGACGATATGATTGAATTAGGGGCAATCGAAGTCATACCTGCATACCGCGGTGGCGGTGTAGGGAAAAAATTACTCAACATTTCATTTATGGGAGATGAAATGGAGGATTATTTAGTCATTACAACTGAATATTATTGGCATTGGGATTTAAAAGGCTCTGGCCTTAGTGTATGGGATTATCGCAAAATGATGGAGCGCATGATGAGTTCGGTCGGCTTTGAATATTTTGCAACGGATGATCCAGAAATCACTTCGCATCCCGCTAACTGCTTAATGGCACGTGTTGGTAAGCGTGTTGGCACAAAAACAATGGAACGCTTTGACCGTCTTCGATTTAGAAGTCGCTTTATGTATTAATTTCAATTAACAAAGGGGAATGTTAAATGATTGCTGAACAAATAATGCATACAAATTTACACAAAATTTCACCAACAAACACTGTACGCGAAGGACTTCAAGTTATGCGTGACCATTCCATTCGCCATTTACCTGTCGTGAATGAGCGTATGGAATTAATTGGTCTCATTACAGAGCATGATATTAAAGCCGCAGCTCCTTCAAACTTACTTTTAAATCCAAGTTTCGAATTTTATAATACATCGATTGAAAAAATAATGCGCGTAAATCCAATTGTTGCACATCCTCTCGATTTTGTTGAAGAAATCGCTTTAACTTTCTACGAACAAAAAATTGGTTGTATTCCAATTGTTTCAGGTGGAATACTCGTTGGAATCGTGACGACATCTGATCTACTATATACATATATGGAGCTTACTGGCTCAACAATACCAGGTTCAAAAATTGAAATTCGTGTAGAAAATCGACCAGGGCTTTTATATGAAATTACAGAAGTTTTCAAGGCACATAATGCAAATGTCATAAGTGTACTCGTTTATGCGGATCATCAAAGTAAAGTACATTCCATCGTATCTGTGCGAATTCGTATATTAAATCCCACTAAACTGATTGAAGCATTACGTGCTGAGGGCTTTCATGTACTTTGGCCAAATGTTCCTGGCATAACTATATGAGCAAACCAGCTTTCATATACTCACTAGAGCAGCTAGGCTATAAATTTTCAGAATCTCACCCGTTTAACCATAAACGACTACACTTAACGGTGGATTTATTGCAAAGAATAGGCGCAATCGACGAGACGCAAATTATTCCACCTCGTATGGCAACAGACGAGGAAATCGCCCTGGCACACGACCCCGTCTATATTGATATTGTCAAAAAAGCGGGTCATGGGGAATTAACACCTCAGCAATGTGAATCTTACGGCATTGGTACAGATGATACACCGATTTTTGAGAACATGCATGAAGCTAGTGCTTTATTGGTTGGTGGTACATTGCAAGCTGTTGACCAGGTTCTGCAAGGGAAATCTGCACATGCCATCAATTTAGGTGGCGGCTTGCATCATGGATTCCGCGGTAGAGCTTCTGGCTTTTGCATTTATAATGATAGCAGCGTTGCCATTAAATATATTCAAAAAAATTACGGCATGCGTGTGCTTTACGTTGATACGGATGCCCATCATGGTGACGGTGTACAATGGGCATTTTACGATGACCCAAATGTTTGCACGCTTTCGATTCATGAAACAGGGCGTTATTTATTCCCTGGAACAGGCAATATTACCGAGCGCGGCAATGGTGAAGGCTACGGGACTTCCTTTAACTTCCCGATTGATGCCTTCACAGAGGACGAAAGCTTCCTTGAAATTTACGAAGCCGCGATGCGCGAAGTATTTGAGTTTTTTAAACCTGATGTTGTGCTTACTCAGAACGGTGCAGATGCACATTACTTTGACCCATTAACGCATTTATACAGTACGATGGCGATTTATCGTGAAATCCCGAAGCTTGCCCATAAGCTCGCGCATGAATATTGCGAAGGCAGGTGGATTGCAGTTGGCGGTGGTGGCTATGACATTTGGCGTGTTGTTCCACGTGCATGGTCAATGGTTTGGCTTGAGATGAACGATTTAGATATTCCAACCGGTCCACTACCACAAGATTGGCTTGATCGTTGGCAACCAGAATCTCCAGTTGAACTCATCCCGACTTGGGAAGATCCTGAAGCATTATTCGAGCCTGTACCACGTAAAGCAGAAATCGAGGAAAAAAATGCGCAAATGCTCAACAAGGCATTGCATTTCATACGCAGTGAACAAAAATAAATAAAGACCTGTAGCAAAAGTGGATACTTCTGCAACAGGTCTTTTCTTATTGCACCGAATGGAACTTTGCCACTATTGCTTCAAAATCTGGCTCCACTTCCTCGTAAAAAGGAATCTTTAGAACTTCTGTCGTTTCATTAAAAAACGTAACCTCATGAAAATCATAGGCTATCGGCTGACCATACTCTAAATATCCACTAAATTGCATTACAAAATATTTGGAACCTTCAACATTAAAATATATTAATTTTTTGTAATAGAGATCGTAACCCATAGTGTGTAACTTATAGCCATCGATTTGAATCGTGATTGTTTTGAAATTTCGCTTAAGAAAGCTTGCATGGTCGGCAGGTACAAGGAGATCAAATGTTAACGGGATATCTGTTGAAATTTCTTTGAGTCCTAATCTCTGCGCAACCATTAATGCCTCATGTTCTGGAATCGTGTAATTTAATTCCGGCGCCCATTCTTCTTGCATCACTTCGTCCATAAGAAAGGAATTCATATAAATTTTTGACCCCAAAAGTAGTAAAAAGGCTGTTATTATTAGCATACTCAGAATTTTCCTCATTCTTCCCCTCCTCATAACCATGTAATAAAGCCTATAAATAAGATGCTAAAGCAGGCTGCTTTAAGTCCTTCTACAAGAAACACTTTGCGGTTGCAATCCGTATTTCTAACAATCGTGAACTGTAATAATAAAAACGTTAGAAAATAACTAGCATATAGTACTATATGGGGAATTATTGACATCGTAAAGATTTGCGCAAATTGAACCCATACAACAAAAAGTAAACCAAACTCCCAAAAAATAAGTCGTAGCTTAGCCGGCTGCTTCCATCGATACAATAGCAATTCAATACCAATATACAAACCAATGACTATAAGCATAAATGCGTTCACTGCAATACGTGAATCCACGACGCTTGGAAGGAGTTCCAACACCTCATCCTGAGATACATTTTCGATGTAATAAAAAAGCTTCGTTTGAACATCCTCCACCAAAATTGTCTGATAGCCATTCTTATAAAACTTGAGCCTTAATTGTTGTTCATTGTCCATCACGACGATGACATCATTTAATATATCTTCAGTGGATCCATTATTACTTAACACAAGATTATTTAATAGATACTGCATTTTTTCAGCATCCGTATCGTTGCGCTTCGTCCCTATATAAAACGCAGAATCGCGTACGAAATAATCTCCAGATGATGTTTCTAGTTTCGATACATAAAAATGACTCACGTTACTTTCTTCCATCACCTGCTCAAGTGGTTGCGCTGCTATTTGTAGCGGGCGGTCAGGCTCAGCACTGTATGTTAAATACAAGACAACAAGCACGCACGCAATCGCTGCAAGTACGGCTGGGTACTGCCAGTTGAAACGCTTCTTTTGCCTACTTAAAATTTTCTGCTCGAGCGCAGCATTCCATTTCGGCGCGCCGAGTTCACGGTCAATTTTCTCTCTCCACTTCGTCATCTTGCAGCACCTCCATTTGCGACTTTTTGAGTAATGGCTTAAGTAATGCTCGTGCCCTTGCTAAGCGCGTTTTCACTGTATTTTCATTGAGTGATAAAATCCCTGCAATTTCCTGGATTGAATAGGAGTCATAATAGAATAGGATAAGAACTTCACGATATTTCACTGGTAATTGAAAAAGTAAATCAACCAATTGCTGCTTTTGCTCTTTTTGGAGAAGATCTTGCTCAATTGAAGCGACAACTTGGTCCACCTCATGCGAAGGAAACCATTGGCGCTTTTTTGCCTTCCAGCTACGTAAATAATTTTGACTTTTATGCACCGTAATTTTCACTAAAAACGTTTTTAAGGAGGACGCACCTTGGAAGTTTTGTTGCGTACTATACGCATAAAAAACATCCTGTACAATCTCTTCCGCTGCATTCCAATCCTTCACGTATAAATACGCAACACGTAAACAATATTCCCCATGTTCACGCATCGCCTGCTGCAATTGCGTCATCTCACCACTCCTTCTACACTCTATAGTAACTTTTTTCCACAATAAAGTTTCAAAAATTTCCAATATTTTATTTACGATAAAACGATATATTGAATAAAAATACTTATTATAGTATAAATATACATATATCGGTAGGAGGGCTTTATAATGATTAAAAACGAAATCATAATGGACATGATGAAGATTGAAATTAGTGAAGTAACTCCTAGCAAGGATGACTATATGCGATTACATCAAACAACGGGTTGGAATGCTAAAGGTTTATACACCTATGAACAATTATATAGTGCAATTTGTAATAGTTGGTGCTCTGTTTCTATCTATCAGGACAGACGTTTGATTGGATTCGGAAGGATTATATCTGACGGGATCTATCAAACATTTATTTGTGACGTATTGGTCGATCCTGAATTTCAAGCTCAAGGTATCGGAACTAAATTAATGAATTAATTATTAATAAAATGTGACAAGGAGGGGATAAAGTGGGTTCAATTATTTTGTGCGAAAGGAAAGCAAAATTTTTATGAGAAACTTGGCTTTATCACACGAGATGCTGAAGCTCCAGGTATGTCTTTATTTTTATAATTATTCAAGTTAAAATTTCACAACCAACTATTTATAAAATATAAAAACGCTATTCATCTTACTAATGAATAGCGTTCCTCTATTTCTTCTTTAAATTTCAAAATCAATATTATATGCTAGGCTATTACTAATGTTCGGAGATGGCTGCGAATTATATACACGTGAATATGGAGGAACCGTATGTGTTAGCCATATATTACTTCCAAGCACTGTATCGTGGCCGATTTTCGTTTTCCCACCTAAAATTGTTGCACCTGCATAAATAACTACATTGTCACCAATATCAGGATGGCGCTTAACACCTTTAATCGGATTTCCATTCTCATCAAGCGGGAAGCTTAGAGCCCCTAATGTAACACCTTGATAGATTTTCACGTTGTTACCGATCGTACAAGTTTCCCCAATTACGACACCTGTTCCATGGTCAATAAAGAAGGATTCACCAATTGAAGCACCCGGATGAATATCGATTCCTGTCAACTTATGTGCATATTCAGACATAATACGGGGGATGATTTGTATTTTCATTTTATATAACTCATGTGCAATACGATGAATTAATACAGCCAATGTTGATGGGTAACTTAATAAAATCTCCTCTGTTGATAAAGCAGCTGGGTCTCCGTTGTAGGCAGCTTCAATATCTGTTTGGATTACTTTACGTATTTCAGGAAGTTTATTTAAAAGGTCCATAACAATTTCTTCTGCCTTTTCACGGCACTCCTCTTCCTTGCACTCACATTCATTTTTTGCTTGATGATAGACTAATACCTTTTCAATCACGTCACGTAATTCAAGGGCAGCTGTGCTTAAATCATGGCCAATAGACACTCTAACACGCGTTTCATCTAACGGCTTAAATGTATAAATCCCGGGAAATAGTACCTCTTGAATATGATGTAGAACTTCATAAATTTTATCGCGCCCTGTGAATCCAATCGAATTTTCTATATCAAAATGTTGTTTATTAATTTCATTTAAAGACTTAGCGATATTAGGTACTTCTTTATTAATCCAATCATTTAATTTCATTCTATTAACTCCTTATTTTCATACTTCTGCTTATAATACACCATAATCAGGATAAAAAAACCCCCTCGATTTAATTTCGGAGGGGATATACTGATTTATAAAGTTGAATTTCGTATTTCCAGTCGATGTGGTAGGATTACGTGTTTTTCAATTACGACTTCTTTATTCAATAACTTAGTCAACAATCGCATCGCTACTGCGCCAATATCATAAAGCGGCAGTACAACGCTCGTCAATTGAGGACGAACCATTCGAGCGAGCTTTGAATTTTCAAAGCTAATAATCTCTACATCTTGCGGCACAGATTTCCCTGCATCAAGTGCTCCGTGAACGAGACCAATTGCGATTTCATCACTACCTGCAAAAATAGCAGTTGGCGCTACATCTAATGAAGAAAGTGTTTCCCAAGATATCATTGCCTCATCGTAAGTGCCATCATTTGAATCAATAAATGCTTCATTTAATTCAATTCCCGCATCTTGCAATGCTTTTTTATACGCAAGTAATTTATATTGTCCGTTAATTGTATATTCTAATGGTCCAGACACAAAAGCAATATGTTTATGACCTTTTTCGATAAAGACATTAATTGCCTCATATACAGCTTGGAAATAATCGATATTAACAGAAGCTGTTTGCGTGTTATCCGCGATTGAACCAGCTAATATAATGGGAACTGGAGAATGATTAATAATCTGCGCTACTGCGTCTGTCACATGATCGCTCATAATAACGATACCATCTACCTGTTTGCCAAGCATTGTATTTAAAAGCTCCAACTCTTTTTGCTCATTTTGATCTGAATTCGCTAAAATAATATTATAGCGATACATTGTGGCAATATCCTCAATGCCTCGCGTTAATTCTGCATATAAGTTGTTCGAAATATCGGGAATAATTACCCCAACTGAAGTTGTTTTTTTACTTGCTAATCCCCGAGCTACTGCATTCGGACGATATTCAAGACGCTCAATTACATCGAGCACCTTTTTTCGTGTTGCTGGCTTTACGTTTTGATTACCATTCACTACACGAGAAACCGTCGCCATTGAAACACTTGCTTCTCGTGCCACATCATAAATTGTTACGGTCATTTTTAGCGCCCTCTCATTTCTTATTGTATTTCCATCATATAATACTTTCATTTAATTTTACAATAACTAGAAAATATTTTCCCAGTATTTAGAATTACGATTTCGAATAATTGTCATTATTTCAACTAAATAATAATTTTTCATTTCATACTAGCAGCTAGTTTTTCCTGTAGTTGAAAATACTGTGCTAATTCTTCTCCAGTAAATACAGAAAATAACTCTGTAAACAACTTTTCACCAATTGACTGCGCCTGTTTTAATGCGTTTAGCCCCTCAGGCGTAATCTGCAACTGAATCGTTCTACGATCTTTGTCGTCATATAATCGCTCTGCTAACCCTAAATCCACAAGCTTATTTGAAATGTTTGTCATTGCACCTTTTGTGAAGCCTAATAGTTCTGCTAATTCAACTTGTTTCCTTGCTCCACGAGTATTCAATTCGTTTAATACCAATATCGGTGACACACCTATTGGATATGTATATTGAGAAGTAAAACGTACAATATGTTCATTATTCATTTGCTCCACTAAATGAATTAATTGAAAAATACTTTTTTGTCTCATCGCTATCAAATCCTTTAATTAAAATAACATAATTAAATCGAACCGCTAGCTCCGCCTATTATAATTACTACTTTATTTTGTAGTTTATATAGGACACGCCTCTAAGCAATTAGTTTAAAATTAAACTATATATCAATAAACTATATTATAATCCATCTTTTATTTCAACCTGGTTATCCGATTTAAATTAACAATCAAAAAAAACTACACCTGCTGCATTGTGCAACATAGTGTAGTTTTAAATTATTTATGACTTTAAATCATATTGCTTCATGAATTTTAAAATTTCATCGTAGTACGCATTGAATGTTGGAATGTCCATTTGTTGTTGCTGATCTGATAATGCAACTGATGGATCTGGGTGTACTTCTGCCATTACGCCGTCTGCCCCAATTGCAATTGCTGCTTTCGTACATGGTAATAATAAATCGCGACGTCCTGTAGAGTGCGTCACATCTACCATTACTGGCAAGTGTGTTTCTTGTTTTAGAATCGGAACAGCTGATATATCTAATGTATTACGTGTCGCTCTTTCATAAGTACGAATACCACGTTCACATAAAATGATGTTTTGATTCCCTTTAGACATAATGTACTCTGCTGCATGAATGAACTCGTCAATTGTTGCTGCAAGGCCACGTTTTAATAATACAGGCTTGTTTAACTCACCCGCTGCTTTTAATAATTCAAAGTTTTGCATATTACGTGCACCGATTTGAATAACATCAACATAGTCGAATGCTTCTTCTAAATCAGATGGTGTCACGATTTCAGTAATTACACCTAAGCCATACTCTTTACCAACTTGGCTTAAGATTTTTAGACCATCTAAGCCTAAACCTTGGAAGTCATAAGGAGATGTACGTGGTTTATAAGCACCACCACGAAGTAGCTTTAAGCCTTTTTCTGAAATTGTAGCTGCAACTGCTGCTACTTGCTCATACGATTCTACGGCGCATGGGCCAAATACGAATGAAGGTAAGCCTTGACCAATTGCTTCGCCATTAACGTTTACAATTGTATCTTCTGATTTTTCTTTACGCGAAACTAGTAATTCTTTTTTCTTACCAGAATCTAATTGCTTTAAAGCTGTTTTAAATATTTGTTTAAAAATATAGTCAACCGTCATCTGGTTTAATGGACCGTTATTGTGTTCTTTAATTAAATCTAACATATGACGTTCACGCATCGGATCATAACGTGTAACACCTTGTTTCTCTTTAATTGCACCTATTTCTTCAACTACTACAGCACGCTCATTAACTAATCGTAAAATTTCTAAGTTTAAATTGTCAATTTGACTACGTAAACTCTCTAAATCTTTTTGGCTCATAATTCATTTCCCCCTCATCAATCGTACCCTGCTCTTTCAGAACGCTGAAATTTATGATACATTTTAAAATAATAATAATAATCTCATTATAATAAATAAATGTAGGAATGTCACGCATTTTAATTTAGCGATTCAACTCGCTAAAGTGTTTTTGGACTATTCAGGGAAAGGAAGCGTTTTCATTTGAGCCAAAAATTATTTGCACTTGATATCGGTACGCGCTCTGTCGTTGGAATTATTTTAGAGGAATCAGGGAATCACTTTCACGTTGCAGATATTCTTGTAAAAGAGCATAAAGAGCGTGCCATGGTCGACGGACAAATCCATAATGTAGTATTAGTTGCTGAATTAATAAGGGAGATCAAAGTTGAGTTAGAAAAAACACATGGTCCCTTAAATAAAGTAAGTGTTGCCGCAGCTGGACGTGCTTTAAAAACAGAACAAGCAACTATTAAAGTAGATATAAAAAACCGACCTATCTTTACTGATGAAGATATTAGTCGATTAGAGTTACAAGCAGTGCAACAAGCGCAGCAACAGCTTCTTCAGCATAAAGAGGATAGTTCTACTAGCCATTATTATTGTGTTGGCTATTCCGTGTTATATTATCGATTAGATAGGGAAGAAATTGGCAGTTTACTTGACCAGCAAGGCGATTTAGCAGAAGTTGAGGTAATTGCTACATTCCTACCACGTGTCGTTGTAGAGTCCCTACTAGCGGCCTTAAAACGTGCGGATTTAGAAATGGAAGCATTAACACTTGAGCCAATCGCTGCAATTAACGTTTTAATTCCACCATCAATGCGTCGATTAAATGTTGCTCTCGTCGATATTGGTGCTGGTACATCAGACATTGCAATCACAGATCACGGTACCGTTGTTGCTTATGGAATGGTTCCAACTGCAGGTGATGAAATTACAGAAGCACTTAGCGATCATTACATACTGGACTTCCCTGTTGCAGATCTCACAAAGCGTAAACTACATACCGACGAGGAAATATTAATTCAAGATATTTTAGGCTTTGATCAATATTATCCAAAAGAAGAGGTAATCGATGCAATTCGACCTGCAATTAAAAATTTAGCTGCCTCAATTGGCTTTGAGATATTGCGTTTAAACAATCAAAAAACACCAAAAGCAATAATGCTCGTTGGCGGAGGTAGTTTAACGCCAGAAATTACAACTGAAATCGGAAAAGTGTTAAATCTGCCAAGTAATCGTGTAGCTGTAAGAGGTATTGATGCAATTCAAAATTTAACAAAAGAGGATTCAATTCCTGTTACACCTGAGCTCGTTACGCCAATCGGAATTGCTATTGCAGCAAAAAAAGCCCCAATTCAATATATGTCTGTGACAGTAAATGACCAGATTGTTCGACTTTTCGAACTAAAAGAGATGACGGTTTCCGATGCCTTTTTAGCAGCCAATATTCGCGCGAAACAATTATATGGGAAACCTGGACATGCGCTCTCAATAACTGTCAACGGACAGGCGATTTTCATTCCCGGCGGACACGGGACGCCTTCTGAAGTTTTAGTAAATGGTATTAAAGCGAACACTAAAACCTTGATTAAATCAGGCGATTCAATCTCACTTATTCTCGGGAAAGATGGGGAATTAGCCAAAGCAAAAGTACGTGACTTAATTGATGATAGTCTAATTAAAACGATTACGATTGCAGGTGTAACCCATACGATTAAGCCACGTGTGACAGTCAATAATCAGCTCGTTGATTTTGATACTGATTTAAAAGAACGCGATGAACTTAAATTTGAAGCACCTGAAACAGCTGAGCAAATTTTTGATTTCATCAAACAAACACATTTATTAAAACAGTTTAAAACATTTTCTATTTTAATTGATTCTAAACCGGTGCACTTACCACAGTTTACCTCTGAATTATTTATTAATGGCAAGCCTAGTAAACTTACATATCCAATCAAGGATGGGGATGATCTAGCCTTCCAAACTGCAGATTTACCAACTGCAGAACTCATTGCATCCCAGTTAAATATAAGACTTGAAAACCGTATTATTGTAACGTTCCAAGGTGAGCAGGTTGAGCTGTTTTGCGAGGGAAATGAAGTGAAAATGAATGGCCATCTCATTGACAAGGACACTCTTGTTTCAAATGGTGCAACTGTTCAATTCACTAAAAAAGAGGATATTAAATGGATTTTCCAAGACGTTTTCCGATTTTCTAATTGGCAGCTTCCAACTACTTTTAAAGGACACTTCAATATTTTA
>JAZLIT010000083.1:0-1468 GCA_045617525.1 Solibacillus sp.
TTAAAGTGTACCCTTTGTAAAGGACATTTTGAAAAAGAGCTAGGCTACTTGAAGAAGATGTTGTCTGTATTTCACAGGCGGCATCTTTTTTAGGTTCCATTGCCCTCTATAATGGTTGTAGTAAGTCATATAGCTTTTCACTTCTTTTTTGACATCCTCAAACGTCACACAATTTTTAAAATCTGTTTCATCTTTAAAGTGGCCAAAGAATGATTCTTGTGGCGCATTATCCCAACAGTTTCCTCGACGTGACATCGATTGTCCTAAGCCCATTTTCTTCACGAGTTGCTGGAATACTGGACTCGTATAATGAACACCCTGATCTGAATGGATATACGCACCTTCAGCTAATAAATGGCGTACTCGTTTTAGTTTCCGTATTGTGTTCAAGGCAATATCTAGGGTAATTCTTTCTGATACTTCGTATGCTAAAATTTCATTTGTTTCTGCATCTTTAATTGTTGATAAATAGGCACGCTTTCCGTTACGGTAAGTTAAATAGGTAATGTCAGTTAAGAGTATTTTACCAACCACGCCTTGCTTAAATTTACGACCTAAGATATTTCGACATGTTCGATGTTCTTTTGTCGCTTTCGCCATGCGGCGATAAGGGTTTGCACGGCGGATGGGACAAACAATCCCAAATTTTTTCATGATACGTCCAATTCGTTTTAAGTTGAATATAATCTGATATTGATTTTCTAGTGTCATTTTAATTTGACGTGCCCCTTTTTTACGACGGCGAAACTTAAAGGCCTTTAGAATCGTCTCTTTCAGTTCTTCATCCGCTAACGCACGTTTAGCACGATTTTGACTAGCTTTTTCTGTGAAGTAATTATAATATCCTGAACGTGAAACGCCGACTAATCCACATAAATAGTGAACCATTCTTTTTAATTGATACTTTTCAATCGTTTCCCTAATCAACTGAAATTTTTGTTCTGTTATGAGGTTGATTTCTTTTTCATCAGCTTCCTTTCGAGTAGATCGAGCTTTTTTAACAGTTCTACTTCTGCTTGAAGTAGTCGATTTTGAGCTTCAAGGCGCGCATATTTCTCCTCCATTGTAAGCTCACGTTCTAATTGGCGCCCAGAATTTGTTTTTCGCGTATCTTCTAAACCTAATACACCATTTTCACGATAGGCTGCCCGCCAGCGTTTTGCTGCGGATGCAATACGCTCTAAACCAATCAAATCTATATCTAATCCGCCTTCTTCGAAAATCGTACGTGGGAATTTACCTTGTTCATTTTCTTGAATGAATCGATGTTTAAATTCATTTGTATACGTAATTGCTTTTTCACTAACCGCTTGTACGTTTGGATTACATTTCAGTTGTTCTTGTTCTTTTTTAGTAAATAGTTTTTTTGACATTTTCATTCGCCCCGATATGTTTTTTTTCATTATAAACAAAAATACCCCATAGGATAGACTTTTTTCAAAGTGTCTATTCTATAGGGTACATTTTA
>JAZLIT010000084.1:0-4009 GCA_045617525.1 Solibacillus sp.
TGATAATACAAGTGGATTACTTGCAAAACTTACTAACGTTCCTAATGATGGTGTAGAAGGAGGTAAGCCAAATCCTAAAAAGGATAACCCTGTTTCAATCCCAACATTACCTGCAAAGCTAAGTGTTAAATCTACAATAATAATCGAACTTAAGTTTGGCATAATCTCTTTAATAATAATGATAAAATCATTTGTGCCAAGTGTTTTTGACGCATTTACATAATCTCGACTACTTTCTGATAAGGCCTTCGAACGAATTAACCTTGCAGTACTAGGCCATATGAATAAACTCATAATCAAAATAAATGCAGTGGCATCAAATTTCGGGACAATTGTTATGAATACAATAATTAACATAAATGATGGAATTGTAATAAAGAAATCGATAATACGCATGAACACATTATCAATAAAACCACCAAAGTAACCACACATTAAACCTACCAAAATACCAAATGCACCTGTAAGAATTGTGATTGCAATCGCAATCCAAATTGAGTTTTTCGCACCAATTACTAGTTGGCCAAAAATATCTCGCCCTCCTACGTCAGCACCTAACCAATTGTTAGCGCCTGGCGCAGCATATTTATCTCTTAAGCTAATTCTCATTACTTCTTTTTGATCTAAGAAGAAAAATGCAGTAATGAAAATTGCAGCGATTAACAGAATTAATCCAAATAGCGAAAACATCGCTACTTTATCTTTCCTAAACTCGCGCCAAACAACTTGCATGCCTGTAGGCGGAGAGCTTACTACTTCCTTTTTTTTACTGTCTTTATCTTTAACCATTGTTTTCACCTCTCCTTAACATTTTTAGTATGGTCTATTCAATCCTGATTCGTGGATCCACAATACTCATAATAATATCGGATAATAGACTACCTAATAACGTTAAGAAACCGTATAACATTACAAGTGCTGTTATAACACTATAGTCACGTGCTGTAATCGAAATAATAAACAGCTGGCCCATTCCTGGGTAGGCGAATATCGTTTCGATAAAGATTGAACCACCTAATAAACCAGTGATCGTGAAACCGAAGAATGCTGCGATTGGTAATAAAGAGTTACGGAAAATATGACGCGTATATACTTTACGCTGTGGTACGCCTTTACTACGGGCCGTGCGAACATAATCCATATTTTTAGCATCGATTACTTCTGTACGTAAATACTGAATTACGGCAGTTGTTCCTAGTATAGCTGCAGTAATTGCCGGAAGTAACATATGGTATATTTTACTCCATAAGTAACCAAGCGAGCCTGGATCCTCCCTCACATCAACCGATCCAGTTGTTGGGAACCAGCCCAGTTCAAAACCAAAGAAGAAAATAAAAATTAATGCGAGGACGAATGTTGGAATCGCATATGTTACGAAACTATATAACACAACACCTCGATCAAAAATTGAATTTTGGTAACGACCAGATAATACACCGAGTGGAATTGCTATTGCATATAATAAAGTTACTGTTAATAACGATAACCAGAATGTTCTCAGTGCACGTTCCCCAATTACAGTTGATACCTGAAGTTTACTCTGAAAACTTTTCCCGAAATCACCTTGAGCAGCGTTTACAATCCAAGTTCCATATTGTTGGTACCACGGATTATTTAACCCTGCTTTTTCGCGTAACTCTTCAATACGAAGTGGATCTGTTTCAGGTGTAATCAGCCCTGTAAATGGGTCCCCAGGCATGAACTTTGCCATAATGAAGATTAATAGACTAAGAACGAATAACTGAGGAATCATAACCATGAAACGTCGTAATATCGTTTTCCACATATTACATACCCCCCTTAACTTGCGATGCTGTAGCAGCCACTAAATGCGAATCTGAAATATTCACTAGGTCAAACACACGACCATTTTCATCAAAATACTGCTGATTATTCTTTTGGTAATCTCGCTCTACTTCAATACGTACTATTTTACGCTCTTCACGTCCAATAGGCGTAACATCAGGAATTGCTGACAGTAAACGTTTTGTATAAATATGTTGTGGGTTTTGATAGATATCATTTTTTGATCCCGTTTCTACGAAGCGCCCTTTGTACATAATATTAATTTCATCGCACATATGTTTAACAACACCCAGATCATGTGAAATAAATAAGAAGCTTAAGCCATATTCATTTTGAATGTCTTTCATGAAATTTAACACCTGTGCTTGTACAGATAAATCTAGCGCAGATACTGGTTCATCACAAATAATTAATTTAGGATTAGTCGCGATTGCACGTGCTATTCCTAAACGCTGCTTCTGACCACCTGAGAACTCATGCGGGTATTTTAGCTTTGCATCTTCTGGCATACCAACGATAGCAAGTAGTTCACTAATTTTACGTGACTCTTCTTGTGGTGTTAGCTTTAAGAAGTTACGAATTGGCTCTGATAAAATTTCTTTTACACGTTTACGTGGGTTAAGACTTGAATGTGCATCTTGGAAAATCATTTGAATATCACGGTTATATGCCGAGGCACGATCACGACGCTTATTCGTAACATTTTCCCCTTCATAGACAATTGATCCTGAAGTAATTTTTTCTAGACCGATAATTGCTTTGCCTGTTGTGGATTTACCACAGCCTGATTCACCTACTAAGCCATAAGCTTTTCCGCGTTCAAATTCCATCGTAATACCGTCCACTGCTGGAACATTATCAATTACTCGGTTGAAAAATCCGCCGCGAATTGGGTAATGGACTTTTAAATCATTAATTTGCATGAAACTCATTATGAACGTCCCCCTTCTTCGCCTTGGAAGTAAAACTCTTGGTAACAAGTACAACGCACAAAGTGACCTGGTGATACTTCATGTAATTGAGGTGATGCCTCATGCGCTGAATTTGCAATATACGGAATTCTTGAAGCAAATCGGCAACCTTCACGCGGTAAATTTACTAATGAAGGTACAATACCATCAATAACATTTAACTTTTCGCCATTCGAATTCATTTGAGGAATCGAATTAAGTAAAGAACGTGTATATGGATGCTTGGGAGCCATAAATAAATCATTTACCTCAGCTGTTTCAATAACTTGTCCAGCATACATAACTGCAACGCGATCAGCCACTTCAGCAACTACACCTAAGTCATGCGTAATTAATATAATTCCTGCACCTGTTTCATCTTGCAAGTCTTTTAATAAGTCTAAAATTTGAGCTTGAATCGTTACATCAAGTGCCGTTGTCGGCTCATCTGCAATGATAATTTTTGGCTTACAGCTAATTGCAATCGCAATAATTACTCGTTGACGCATACCCCCTGATAATTGGTGAGGGAATTGACGTGCCACACGTGCTGGATTTGGAATACCTACTTGATTAAGAAGTTCAAGAACCCGTTCTTTGCGCTTCTCTTTTGAAAACGTCGTATGATAAATTAAGCCCTCTTCGATCTGTTCACCAATTCTCATTAGTGGATTTAACGCTGAAAGTGGATCTTGGAAAATCATACCGATTTCCTCACCACGTACTTCATTAAACTGATCTTCCGTTAACGTAGCTAAGTTTTTACCTTGATACATAATTTCACCTAGTACGCGTGTTTTATTGTGATCGTGTAACCCGATAATTGATGTTGCTAACGTACTTTTACCGCAACCAGATTCACCTACAATAGCTAGTATTTCATTTTTTCTAAGAGTTAACGATACTCCTTCGACCGCATCAAAGAACGTATCTTTAATTCGAAAACCTGTATGTAAATCTTTAATCTTCAAAATTTCTTCTGATGTTTTCAAATTATTTCTCCTTTCAAGCAAGTGGTTATTAAGAATATTATGAATATTAAAACTAAAAAATTCAAATACTATTAAATTCCGTTTGCAAATCTATTTTTAATACAAATTAACTATATTGGTACAAATTATACCCTTGTAATTAAATTGAAGTCAATACGACTTAGTTAATTATTCTAACATAACGTAATATTATGACTTATCTCACAATTTTACAAGTACTTTTTAAAAAACATTGTACTTTAGTACTTTAAAGCGTTAATG
>JAZLIT010000085.1:0-14438 GCA_045617525.1 Solibacillus sp.
CGCTAAACCATATAAAATAAAGGATAACACTTGAAAGACAATTAATTTCACTAGACCATTCGGTGATAAACCTAATAGTCGTTGGATTAAATATGATTCTCGATTTGCATACACCATGTGAAGCAATGTTTGAATGATTCCTAAACAAGTCGCTGCAATGAGCACGATAAATACACCGATAAATAAGCTCCACCTTTGATAAAACATTTCATTAGACTGCTGGATGGCAATTGATTTATCTAGAAGCTTTAATGTTGGCCAATAAGCTAAAACTTGCTCCACCTGTTCTTTTGCAAGTTCAGGCTGGCTTGTATGAATCATCAGCTCATAAATCGGTAAATTTTCATGCGCTGCTGGTTCCTCCCAGTCGATATATGCACCAGCATAATCATTGTCGCCTCGTATAATTTTCACGACCTCAAACTCGCCATAATTTTGCATCGTTTCTGTTGCTCTATTATACAAGTATGGTGAAATGGTATCCCCGAGTTGGATATTTTTTTGTTCTGCAAAGTGCTCTGTTATGACAATTTTTTTAGAGGCATCCCCTGTCACACCGTACTTTACGAGATCCGTTGCAAAAAAATCCGTTGTTATTTCATTTTCGTCTGTCCCCAATCCCAGGCTACTACCCACACTTCGAGCTTCCACACCCTCTACAGCAGATAGCGTCGCAAATTCCTGTAGTACCTCATAGGTGAATGCCTCATCTACTGTATCATTGGACACAATTAACTCCGTTTCATAGCGTTCCTCAAGATAGGATAGCTCATTCGTTTGAAGTGTTTTCAGCATCGAACTGCCAAATACTAAAATGACCATTAAACCGACTAAACTAAGAACGACTTTTACATTGAGGCGAATTGACGGCATAATCTGTATGATCGCAAGGTACGCTTCCTTCCCCATAACTCTCCTAACGGACTGGGACATGCTTTGCAATAGCAGTTGAAAGCCAAATGGAATCAAGTAAAGCAGGATGCAAGAAAACAGCAATGCTCCTGCTAATACTTGTAAAGCCCCCTTTCCGGACCCATCCTGCTGACCAATTAAAATACTAAGTAACGCGATTACGCTAATAATCGAAATGCAGAATAACTTTGTTCTTGTTATGCGTAAGGTTGATAACGTCTCCCCCTCCTGCAGCTGAAGTGGGAGTAGCTTTTTGGCTTTGCTCATTTGCCATTTTGAATACATGAACAATAGCAAAACGAAGCCAAAAATCAAGCCAACCATCAACTGGAAAGGAATATGTGTATTAGCAGTTGGCAAATTTAACAGCGTAACCATTTTCGGCATGCCAAATTTAATACAGCCTATACTCAACAGTAATCCACCAACAATGCCTAGACCATTGATACTCAACAATTGGATATTCACGAGCTTGCCAATCTGCGCACTTGAAGCACCGAGTGAGCGTAAAATGACAAATTGCTGCTTCAGCTTCGTGAATATTAACTGCATCGTTGACAGCAATAGCATTCCTGTAATCAGGAAAATAAAAATAGATAAAACAATAACAAAAAACAATAATGTTTGTAAATTAATTTTGACGAAATCGTATTCATTGATAATATCAATTCGTAATTCTTTATGTAGCTTTTTTAATTGCTTCGCGACACCTTCTACATCCACTGTTTGAATGAGCAGAAACAACCCTGCTGTACCCTTTTCCTTTAATACATCATTGTGTACAAAAGCAATATTTGTTGCTTCGGCCCCTTTTGGAGTTGCTACAATCTCCACCACTTCCAACGATTGACCCTCCAGTTGAATACGCTCACCTAGCGATACCTTGAGTAAATTCGCTAATTGTTGAGAGAGCGCGATTGTCGAGTCTGTTAAATCTCTCTCTAAATGATACCTACTTTTCACCAGTGCATCATTCTCCACACCTAATGTATAAATGGAAGAAAAGTCCTCAATCTGCGTCATTTTAAGTGACAATGGTGACAGTTGATCGATATGAGGAATTGCTTTTATTTGTGTAAATAGCTCGTCAGATATGAGTTGATTCTTGCCATAATTAAAGCCCGTCATTATATCCATTTCCCCGTACATCGCTTCGATTTCTCTCTCCATCTGTGCATTGGCATTAACGATATACACAGCCATTGTTGTAATTAAGCAGATGGATAGCATGATGATGCTTATACTAGTTAATACATGGACCTTGGCAGCTCGGAATAATTTCCAAGCAATTGATTTCAAACTAAACATCAATGCTCACCTCTCGCTATTGCTTTAAAGCGCACTAATATTTCATCTAAATCATGCGCGGCTTGTTCGTTTTGATAACTGTCTACTATTCCTCCATCATGGAAAAATAGAACCCGCTTGGCGAATGTCGCAACATACGGATCATGAGTTACTACAATAATGGTTTGACCAGTTTGTTGTAACTCTTGTAAGATTTTTAAAATTTCATCCGTCGTATTCACATCCAATGCCCCAGTCGGTTCATCTGCTAATAAAATGGGTGGGCGATGAATAATTGCCCGGGCAATTGCCACCCGTTGCTTTTGACCACCAGACAATTGACTCGGACGATGCTTACGCCATTCATAAATTCCTAACTGCTTTAACACCACTGCAACTTGCACAGTAATTTCTTTAGACGGTACATCATTTAAAATCAGTGGCATGGCTACGTTATCTTCCACTGACAATTCCTTAATTAAATGGAAGTCTTGAAATATGAAACCGATTTGCTCCTTTCTAAATTTCGAAGCATTCGGCTCTTTATACAAGTCATTCGCAGCTCTACCAAATAAATACAATGTCCCTTCTGTAGGTTCATCAATCGCACTAATCATATTGAGCAGTGTACTTTTACCAGAGCCACTCGTCCCCATAATTGCTACCATCTCTCCTTGAAAAATCGTGCAATGTACATTTTTCAAAGCTTCTACCGTATGCGAGGATTGCTGAAAGATTTTTGTCATCCCCTCCAGCCTCAATACCTCTTGCATCGGTGGAACGGGTATTTTATTGATCGCTGCTTTCAACGGATTGTAACCATTCATCAACATACGCCCCCTTCAATAGTTGTTTAAGTTGTAACAAGCCTCTTCGAATATTCGTTTTAACTGTTCCTTCAGGTAAATCAACTATAGGAGCAATGTCAGCAACCGTTAAATCCTGATAAAATCGTAACACTAAAACCGTTTTATACTTTTCCTCAAGCATTTGAAGCGCCTGCCACAAATCCATTTCTTCCTCCATAAAATCATTCGTCACGCTCTGCAAATCCTGAAGATCCATTGGGTCTGTAACTTGAAGCCTGTTCATTTTTGCTATGTATGTTTTACTACAATTTATGACAATACGAATCATCCATGTTTTAAAATACTCTGGATTTAGTAGCTGACCAATTTTTTCATAGCCTCGTATCATCGATTGTTGAATAATCTCAATCGCTTCATGTTCATTTTGCACATAAACATACGCCATACGATAAAGGTCCGCATAAATAGGTTGAATTAAATCATAAAACACTTCTCCCTCGCCCTGCTGAACACGCCCTATAAGCATTTCTTCATGAGAAATAATAGAAAATCGCCTCCTCTTCTAATCATTAGACTACCCAAACCCTTAATTTGATTCAAATAATTCTAAAAATTATAGACAATGTTAGGTACACAAACAATGTAAAAGACGAGAACGCTTGAATAGCAAAGGTTCTCGTCTATATATAACTAGTATTCAATTATCTCGAGTTGAAAGTATTTTCTCATTTAACACCGAATATTGTTCCGTTAAATCCAGTTGTAATATAAGTGAGTAATCCCAGTGGTGCACCTAAACCGGTGCCTAGTAAGGCATACAGCCATAATTTATTTCCGTTCTCTTTGTTTGTTTCAGTCATGTTCCTGACCCCTTTCCCTTTATTTATTTCGAATTGAAAATAGGTAACGCGTATTCACAAAAATAAAAATCAATGTAATAACAATGACACCGAATAATTGAGATTCACCTGTCGCAACCGAGTAAAACATCAAAAGTATAATCGCCATAGGTAACAACGCATTGATGGAGAAGAATACTTTATATAAACCTTCTAGCATAATATGACGTTCGCCTTCATCCGACATTGCTAATAATTTTTTTTCATATTCTTTATCTCCACTTGGAGGCATTTCACGATTAGGGTATACATATTTAATCGTAGCCGTTACAAATGGATATACAATCGTATTGATAATCAACACAACTCCGGCACTAATAATCATCCACATTTCTTGATTTGTTATGACAGAAACACTAATACTGCTAACCCCTAAAATCATTCCTATACTTGCAGCCATTGTCGCATCACTAAATTTCGTATAGAGCAACCTATCACGTTCATCTTCTGCTTCACCAACAACCTGTTCTTTACTACGCTTTTTAATTTGAACTATCATCATAAGGCTGACCATTGTACCGATTAAACTAATGATAATTAAAACCATTGTAATCGCAGTTGCCGGAAGCAAAAACGCATTATTTTCACTACTTAAAAGGATATACATTCCAAAAAAACCTACTACCGCACCAATTAACATTTGACCAAATACTTTCATAGTTCGCCCTCCTCAAAAAGAAAAATTGTTTCTACGGATTCATTAAAGATTTTCGATAAACGAACTGCGATTAATAACGACGGCATTAACTCTTCTCGTTCAATTAAGCTAATTGTCTGCCGTGACACATTCGCAAGTTTGGCTAGTTCTGTTTGGTTCAACCCATCTCTAGCACGTAACTCCTTTAATCGTGTTTTCATTTCATCACCTCAAACTAATTGTAAACTATCCTTTTAATTATGACAACTAAATTTGTCAAAAAGAATTATATACTTGTCATTTACTTTCTACATCCATTATCCCCTTGTATATAAAAACTGCTAAAAAAGAGGACGCAAGCACGTTTATCCATGCTCACATCCTCTTTAATTTATCTATTCTATAACTACATTTTATTTTGAAGTTAGTAAGGCTTTCTGTTTGTTACTCTGTATTTTGGATTTTTGTTGATATGTCAGGTACTTGGTATCAATACAGCAGCTTTTCCCATGTTTTTTATCAATTATTTTGGTTCATAACGGAAGTATTCGAAATCAGCAGGGAGTGATTGCATATCTAAATCCACGCAATGCATACCGACAAAGGCCCCCGTAAAGAAACCTCCACCTTGTACATAATCATCTGACAGCTTATAGCTCGCAAATTTCGGTCCTATTTCTGCCCAGTCCTTCCCATTCAATGAATAACTATACTGATAAACATTCGCTGCAACACAAACCTTCAAATAGACTTCACCCTTTTCAGGAAGCACGACTGGCATTTCTAAAGGCTCGTTGAAAGCAGTATTGTCATTACTTAAGATTGTAAGAACACGCCCAAGCTTTTCATCGAATGTAATATCAAGAGCAGTCCAATTTTCTGTATTATAGTAATTAACAAGCCCTGCATATTGCTGGAATGTTGTCGGTAATACATCCACTTTTGTCTCTGCTTCAAAGTAGAAGTCCTGCCAACGCCTTGCAACAAATGCTTGCTTAAATTTTGATGTTAAGGATTCTTTCCCGATTAAACGTAAATGGCCAGGACGTTCTAACAATGTTGCAAAGATGTCCATCGGTTGGCGCAATGTTTGGAAATCCAAAGGCAGTTCACTATTAAAATACGTGATAGTTGGTGCCGGATTACCTCTGGGTTGTGGCGCAATAGCAGGTGCCTCAACTTGTAATTGTGGATAATTCCCCCCAACTACAACAGGCCAACCGTCTTTCCATTCAATTTTGCTAATTGCTGTTTCGCGCCCTAATGGACAATAGCCGCGAGGATCAAGTAATGGCTTATTTTCATCTTGCAGTGGACGACCAACTAAATAGGCCAAATACCATTCATCTGTATGCGTTTGAACGAGTGAAGCATGCCCAGCTTTCTGTAGCGTTTCCTCTGGTGTAAAGAATCCTGTAATTAATGGATTATGTGGAGACAATTCATACGGTCCATCAATAGATGACGCACGCGCAATCGTTGCACGGTGATCATAGCGTGTGCCTCCTTCAGCCGTTAATAAATAATAATAACCGTCTATTTTATAAAGATGCGGTGCCTCTGTCAGCTTAGCGTTTGTCCCTTTAAAAATGACTTTACGCTCTCCAACAAGAGATTTTTTTTCATGATCATACTCTTGAATGCTAATACCATAAAACGGATGATTATTAAGTCTTGCATCCCAAACCATATTTAAAAGATATTTTTTCCCATCCTCATCGTGGTATAAAGATGGGTCAAATCCTGCACTATTTAAGTAAATAGGTTCTGACCATTCATCTTCAATTTTTGCGGCATTTACTAAGTAATTATGCCCGTCTTTCCATTGCCCCTCTACCACTTTAATATCGCTATAAATAAGCCAAAACTGCCCATCACTGTAAGTAAGACAAGGTGCCCAAACACCACCAGAATTTGGATTACCAATCATATTCAATTGAGAAAGGCGCTCTAATGGTCTACGTACAAGTGTCCAATTCGCTAAATCTTTTGAATGATAAATACCTACACCTGGAAACCATTCAAATGTAGATACTGCAATATAATAATCTTCGCCAACACGGCAAATCGAAGGGTCTGGATTAAAGCCTGTTAACACCGGATTTTGGATCATATAAAACACTCCCTAATTTGTATACGTTATTTTTTGAATACATGGTTGGCTCGTTAGCGTCGTAATCGCACAAATACAACTGAACCCCATAAGAAAAATAAGAATTGGTTGATAAAAACAAATAACGGCCACTGCAAAAACTAGAATTAGTGTAAAAATTGTACGTGGTAAAAAGGCGATCGCTAAAAGCAAGCTATTTTTAATCAGTAACCAAACTGTGGACTCAAACTTCGTATACAAAGGAAAAATGTATAAACTACTGCCTATCACAAGTATAGTGAGTGCAATGAGTACTAGCATCGCTGCTGTTTGAAACGCTACTGGTAACGTTTGTATAAACAAAAAATTAATGAATAAAAGTATAAAAAAGTAGCCATATAATAGACCAAATTTATTGCTCTTAATAAGCTCACTTTTAAAAATTGTATAAAAGCTACGAACAACCCGTACATCTTCTCCCTCATAGAGCTGTTTAAAAACAAGGCTCATTGCTGTATAGGCTGGCGCAAATCCAAATAGAATGAGCCCTGTGCAACTAAAAAATATAAACAGCAAATTCAGTAGCATCAGATTCATTATCCATTCGCAAACGACAAATAGTTTTGAAAATGTTTGTTGTAACATAATAATTCCTCCTTAGCCTTTTACAGAACCTGCAGCAATCCCTTCAACGATACGATCACTTAAAACTAGGAAGATAATCAGTATTGGAATGATGCTAAACATTAGCGTTGCACCTATAGCCCCCCAATCGGTGGAGTACTGTCCTATAAAGTTTTGAATCCCTACTGTCAGTGTTTTCAATTCATCTGAGCTAATAAATGTATTTACGAAAACAAATTCATTCCAGTTGTAAATCATATTAATAATCGACGCGGTAGCAATTACTGGAGCTGTCATTGGCAATGTAATTCGGATAAATATTTGATGAATAGACGCACCATCAATAATGGCTGCTTCCTCAATTTCATGTGGTAATGCTTCGTAAAATCCTAATAAAATCATTATTGTAATTGGCATATTAAATGCTGTATAAGACATGATCAGTGACAGCGGATGATTAATCAACCCAATTGCTGTGTACGTATTAAACAACGGAATAAGCGTAGAGTGAATAGGAATCATCAGCCCAAGCATAAAGAGACCTAGCACCAGCTTATGTCCTCTCCATTGCAACCGCGTAATCGCAAAGGTAACCATACTCGCTAATAAAATTGTTAAAATAACCGATGCCACTGTATAAAAAATACTGTTGAAAAAGTATGTTGCTATATTTCCTTCTGTCCATACTTTAATGTAGTTTTCGAAACGTAATTCCTGCGGTAATGCAAGTGGTGATAAATTAAATATTTCATAGTTATTTTTCAAAGAAAATACCGCAAGCCAATATATAGGGAATAACTGTATTATGGCAATTACAATCAATACGAAATAAAGTGCGGCTTTTCCAATTCGGTTCATAAAGCTGCGTTCAGACGCCTTCTTCACTACTACTTCTGGCATTTTTAGTTTTCCATTTAACGTATCCATAGCTGTCCATCCTTTCTAGTAAAGATCCTTATCAGCGATAGTCGAACGTTGGATTATGAATGTCGCCACGAGGCAAATGACTAATAAGAAGAAGCCAATAGCACTACCATAGCCAAAATCAAATTTATTAAATGCAGTATTATACATATACGAGGCCATTACTTCGCTTGAACCACTTGGCCCACCGCCTGTCATAATGTAAATTAAATCGAAATATTTTAATGATCCAACTGCTGCAAGTACGATCGTTACCTTCACAACGTTCATGATTAGTGGTAATTTAATTTTAAGTGCAATTTGGAATGAAGATGCGCCATCAATACGGGCTGCTTCAATAAGAGATTCTGGAACATTTTTTAACGCTGCATAATAAATAAGAATATAAAAACCTGCATATTGCCAAATTGTTGGCACAATAATTGCATAGAGTGCTAAATTTGCATCTCCAAGCCATGCAGGTGGATTTTCGAAACCAAGTTTCATTAAAAAGATGTTAAGCATTCCGTTCGATGGATTGTAAATTTTCATCCAAAGTTGTGCAATAGCAACAGAAGCAAGTAACATAGGAATCAAATAAATTTTGCGTAGTAGGTTCGCACCCTTAATGCGGCTTGCTAAAATGAATGAAATTGTTAAGTAAAAAATAAGGCTAATAATTGAAGCCACTGCTAAAATAAGCGAATGATAGGCACTACTCCAAAACTTTGAATCTTGTAGCAATGCTAAATAGTTTTCAAGCCCAACAAATGTTTTCTGACCAATCCCATTCCATTCCATTAAGCCAAAATAGCCCGTTTGCACGATAGGAATATACACAATTCCCAGCAGTAAAAATAACGCTGGTCCGACATAAATCAATAAATCAAGTTTCGAAGCTTTCAAACGATTCATAGGTATCACTCCTTTTAAAAATAGGACATATCAATAATTGATATGTCCTAATAAATTTATTTAGCAGACTTTAATGATTCTTGTGTTTGCTTTGTAAAGTCAGCAGGTGTTATATCTCCACTAACTAATGACTGCAATAAATTATAATGTGTGTCTGCTGCTGAAGCAGGCATTTGTACATCAGCAAATAGTGTAATATTTTTTGCCTTGTTTAAATCATTTAAAACATCAATATTCATTTGTGGTAAATCAAGTGAAGACGTATCTACCTTTGTGGCTGGAATTACGCCTGCTTTAGTGAAAGATTGTTTACCCCATTCTTCGATAAAGTATCGAATGAACTCTTTTGATTCATCTTTTACTTTCGAATTTTCGGAAACGAATAGGCCGACACCTGGTCCACCAATCCAACTATCTGGTGCACCCGCGCCACTCTCGTAATTAGGGAAATTAAAGTACCCAATTTTATCTTTAAATTCTTGTGTTGTTTCATCACTCGTTGTGAAATTCGGTAATTCCCAACTACCCATTAGGTACATTGCAGCCGTTTCATTTAAAAATTCAACTTTTGCTTCATCATTTGATAAACCATTTGTGCCTTTACTAAAAGCACCTAACGCAGCTAATTCTTTGAAATCTGCTGCTGCTTGTTCTAAATCAGCATTTTCAAAAGATACTTCTTGTGCAATTGCTTTAGAAAGAAGTGTTGAGCCGCCAATACGGTCCGCTAAATACATATACCATAGTGACCCTGTCCAACCCTCTTTATTTCCAAGTGCAATTGGTGTTACACCACTTGATTTTAATGTTTTTACAACATTTACAAATTCAGCGTATGATGTCGGTACTTTTAAACCATTCTTTTCAAAAATTTCTTTGTTGTAATAAACTGGTGCAATATTTAACTCGATTGGTAGACCATATGTCTTGCCATCAAAAGCATATGCTTCTGTTGTCCCACCAACGAATTGGTCTTTTAAATTATCTTTAGCTAATACGTCAGATAAGTCTGCCATTAACTCGCCTTCAACGAATGGTTTTAAATAACCAGCTGCCCACGTCACCCCTACATCAGGTAATTCGTTAGATGAAGAAAGAACTTTGATTTTATCTTTGTATTGCTCATTTTCTAAATACTCAACTTGAACTTTTACACCTGGATTATCACTCTCATACTTTTTAACAACTGATTCAACAATTTGATTTTGCGTTTTTGAACTGCCCGGTGGCCAAATGTGCATGAATTTTACAACCTTGTTTCCATCACCATCCACTGCACTATCACTACTCGAAGAACTGCATGCGCCTAAGACTAATAACACCCCAATGATACTAGCCATAAGAAATGTATGCGCTTTCTTAAATCTTTTCATTAGAATCTCTCCCCCCCTTTGTATTACGCTTATAATAACAAAAATAAAAGACTAAAAATTCCAAATTATTTGGGATAAACACCATTATCTTTGGAATGTCTTTGTTTTCGGTATTGATTTGGTGTAATCTTCTCATACTCCTTGAATATTTGGATGAAATACTTAGAAGTTTTGTAACCTACTCGAATTGAAATTTCCTCAATCGAGTAATTGTGCTCTAATAATATTTTTTTTGCTTCTTTAATCCGGTAATTCGTTAGGTATTGCAAAAAATTGACGCCAACTGATTGCTTGAAAAGAGAGCTAAAATAACTCGTATTAAGGTGCACAATCTCAGCTAATTCTTGTAAAGTTAGTGGTTCATTAAAATGTGAATGAATATAATTCAACGCTTGTTGAATACTAGCGTGATCCACAATTGGTATAATTTCCACCTGCTTTATACTTTCATCAATCACTTCTAATAATGTTTCTCTTGAAACTGGCTTCACCAAATATTTTACTACATGCAAATCGATTGCCTGCTGCGCATACGTAAAGTCAGCATGCGCCGATAAAATAATCACAAGTAAATTCGGTTGTTTTTTTCGTAGCTGTTTTAAGAATGTTAGGCCGTCAATTTCAGGTAGTTGAATATCTAGTATTAATAAATGTATAGATGTTAACTGGAAATATTCATTTGCTTCATAAACATCAGCTGCTGTATAAACCGTAATGGAGTGTCTATTTTTTTCAATCATATTTTTTAGACTTTTTCGAACAATCGCTTCATCTTCAATAATTAATAACTGAATTGTCATGAGTGTTTTTTCTCCTTTGGTAAAATTAGTGACACCTTAGTACCCTGGGCTTCATCGCTCTTGAAGTACAGTGAATCTGCAACACTTTCTGAATAATGAATAGCGAGTCGCATACGAATATTATGAATACCGATATGATTCATGCCTGACTCTATATCTGTCATTTTATTTAAGTTTTCTAGCGTAGTTGCAGGCATCCCTTTACCATTATCCTGAATTATAATCGATATTAAGCGTGGCCCATTTGAACGAATTACTATGTCGATAATGCCTTTCGTGCGTTGAGGCTCAATCCCATGAATAATCGCATTTTCAATAAACGGTTGCAAGATAAGCTTAGGAATTTGAACCGCTTTAAGTTCCGGTTCGCATTGAATACGCCATGTCAAACGGTCATCTAAACGCATTTTCATCAAATTTAAATAATGCTCAACCTGCTCCAATTCCTGCTGAAGTGTAACAACATCTGTGACAGTAATTGAAGAGCTAACGCTATATTTAAACAGTGCAGACATTGATAACACATAATCCGCAAGCTCGTCCTTGCCATCATCAATCAATTTCCAATAAAATGTATTTAAAGTATTGTATAAGAAATGCGGATTAATTTGAGATTGTAACGCTTTCAATTCTGCCCGTTGTTGAAGTATTTGCTTTTCATATACCTCTTCAATAAGCCTCTCGATATCTGTAATAAATTGATTGTAGGTGTGATGTAAGGTATGCATTTCAAGAGAGCTGTTCGTTTCTTCAATATGTAGCAGCTGTCTCTTTGACCGATTACGCATCGCTTCGATTAGTTGTTTTAATGGTGATGTGATATAGGATGCAATAATCCAAGATAAAATAAAGCCCAGCACTGCACCAATTAGCGCAATTCCAACTAGAAATAACCGAATTTTTTGAATTTTATAAATGTAATTTACCATTGATTGTGCAACATAGATTGTCCAATCAGTTCGTGGGGACACACCTTTAACAACATAAAATGGCTCGTCGTTGATAGAGATTTTCCCTTCATCCGAAAGCAATAGATTAGATGAATTTTTACCCGTCATAAACTGGTTGGAATGGTTAAAAATTTGAATAAAGTTATTAGTCTCGCCAAACTGCGTATCGAAATATTCATTTGCAAGTTTCAACACAAGAAATCCACTATTTTCATAGGAGTGGTTCATTAATCTTATGACTTTAATAGCATAAGAATACCGATGACTGTTCGTATCCTGCCCTACCCAAATAAGTTGTCCCTTTGCATCCAAAGCCTTTTGAATCGATTGATCATCGATAATTATATTTAATTCTTGGGAAGCCGGAAACAACGCCGCTCCATCTAGTGCATAAAAACGGTAATCTAAAATACTATCAACATAAGGATAGTAACGATTTAACGTTCGCTTAAAAGTCTGCGCTTGAAAACTTGCCATATCAGGCCGTTTAAGCAATTGATACATCAAACTTTGAATATCGTCATCGGTTGAAACTTGGGACGCAATCATACTTACCTGTGAATACTTTGCTTCAATCGAACTGATTAATTCAACACTCGTTTGTTCTAACTGTGCTTGCACAATTTCATCATAAACAGAAGAAAATTTATTATATCCAATAAAAGTAACCGCACTAATAATGATGAGGGACACTACTGAAAATAGTAAAAAGATTTGGTTACGTAACGTATTATGCTTTTTTATAAACGCTTTCATGAAATCATTCCTTTAGTCAAAGTGGAGGGGAAAACAATGGATTATAAATTGTTATTTGAAACATTTCCGCAATTAACAGATTATCGAACAGATACCACAAATAAGTTTATCTTTCAAAGTGAGTATGGAATATTAGAAGTTCCCAAAAATCAGTTAACCGAGCAAGAACGTACATTGCTGTCAATCTTCTTGAAACCACTACCTGAGTATTTTGATATGCAACAACTTTGGACGCGTTTTTTTGCAGATGAATCCATACAACCGCCCGAAAATATTCATCATTTTCAATTACTAAAAATGGTCTTTTTAGAACCTTTTAATAAAATTAATGACTTACAACATGTTTTAGAGTCAATTGCAGGTCGTTATTGCTATATATTACCATTTAATGAACTGACATATGATATTTTACTAGTTAATGTTGAAGAATTTATAAATTTTACACCGTTTATTGCGTTGATTGAAGATGATTTTAAAACATCTTTTACGATAATGACAACTCCTCTCGAACAAAAAGATAAGTTGCGAGAAAGCTATCAATTACTACAGAGCATTCCAAATGAAATATGTCATTCTAACCGAAAAGTGGTTTTTGAGCTCGATGAAATGATTTTAACGAAAATGCTTACATCTGCCATTGACCGTGAAAGGGAACAATTCTTATCAATTATTCTAAGAGGTTCAGCTTATGAACCGTTACTATTAGAAACGGTTGAATGCTATATACAACATATTTGTAATTTTAGTCAAACCGCTAAAGCACTCTATATTCATCGAAATACGCTCCAAAAACGCCTAGAACGTTTTGAAGAATTAAGTGAGCGAAATTTAAAAAATAGTGATGACCTTCTAAAAATCAGCATCGCTTTAAAATTGTACAAAATGCACACTCACTCAAATGAAAGAGTGGAAGAAATTCCTCTAGGCACATAATGTAATTTGAATTACGCTTAATTTATATTAATAAGGGGGTTGAAAATAGTGGCAGAAATTCGTTTAGAAAATATTTATAAAATATATGATAAAGAAAATGAAGCTGTGAAAGATTTCAGTTTGCATATTAAGGATAAGGAATTTATTGTTTTTGTAGGGCCTTCTGGTTGTGGGAAATCTACAACATTACGTATGATTGCAGGACTTGAAGAGATTTCAAAAGGCGAGCTATATATTGACGATCAACTTATGAATAATGTAGAACCTAAAAACAGAGATATAGCGATGGTTTTCCAAAGCTATGCGCTTTATCCACATATGACAGTTTTTGAAAATATGGCCTTTGGATTAAAGCTTGCTAAAGTACCTAAACAAGAAGTTGAGCACCGTGTAAATGAGGCTGCTGCAATATTAGGCCTTGAACCTTATTTAAAGAGAAAGCCAAAAGCCTTATCTGGCGGACAGCGTCAACGTGTAGCACTAGGTCGGGCTATTGTACGTAAAGCAAAAGTATTTTTAATGGATGAGCCATTATCCAATCTCGATGC
>JAZLIT010000086.1:0-6435 GCA_045617525.1 Solibacillus sp.
TAAAACGGACTGGCAACACACACCAATCAAAATACACACTAATGCGATAAAGAGGTAAAAAGGATGAGATGGGAATTATTATGTTTTAACAATGATTAGTGAATACCAGTGGACGCACAAAAAGCAGAGTTGAACGCACAAACATCTTTTATAAATAATAAACTAACTAATTCTAGTGAACTTAAGATTACCGCGAGCGCATCAAACAGCACCCGCGAACGCACAAACATGAGTCGTGAACGCACAAACAGCACCGGTGAACGCACAAAAATAGCGTGAACGCACAATCAGCACCCGCGAACGCACAAACATGGGTCGTGAACGCACAAAAATAGCGCGAACGCACAAACATGGACATTTTTTGAACTCATATAAGTAAATTTCGGCATAAGAAAAGACCCTCCTAGGTAAGGAGAGTCTTTAATTTAACGAAATACATTCGCACTTCGAACATATTCTACATCTTCAATTTTTAAACGGAAATTTACAACCCGTGCTACTGCGAAGAAATAATCCGATAGACGATTTAAGTATTTCACGACGCTCGGTGAAACATCCTCATTTGCCTTCATTAACGAAACAGTTTGACGTTCAGCTCTACGTGTAATTGTTCGCGCTATATGCAAAGTCGCAGCTGCTGGCGTTCCACCAGGTAAAATAAATTTCAAAAGTTCTGGAGCTTCGTCTGATAATGCATCAATACGTTTCTCTAATTGTTCCGTTGCTGCTTCAGCAAGTTTATAATGACGTTCTTTCATAACATTTGCTAAATCCGTACCTGCATCAAATAACTCATTTTGAATCGCGTATAAATCCTTTAATACATCCTCGAATAACGTTGCATCTAACTCCGTCACAGCTTTCCCGATAAATGAATTTAATTCATCAATTGTCCCGTAAGCCTCCACACGTAAATCGTCTTTATCAACACGCCCTCCGATAATACTTGTTTGGCCTTTGTCACCTGTTTTTGTATAGATTTTCATTGCTTACTCCTCCTTTATTTGCGCTGTGTAGCTATTGTATTCCTTTATTGCCTTGCGTGTTGCATCACAGACACCGTAGCCAATAAGTTGTCCGAAAGTCGTAAGTGGACCAGCATATTGAACGTCATCTCCTGCCTGGATTGCAGCTATTAATAAACTATCTGTTCCCGTCCCTGTTGCAACCGTACCGCTATGACTATCCAAAACCTGCTCCTCATAAAGCGCCTTAGATTTTGCTTCTGTCGCCGTAATCATTGCTTGATAAAAAGCTTCGTCTGTCAATTTCCCATTAATGAATACCCATGTATTAATCGTTCCAGGGTAGCGCAATTCATTGCGATTTAGAGACTTCGTGGCATCCACTGCATTGCCAGTCCCTGCCGTCACAACTACAACAATCGATGCTCCGTCTTGCTCATACTTTTCGACAATGGCACAGTGAGCTGGTACCGCCGTTAGCATTACAACTGCGCTCGTTGGCACGAAATTTCTCTCCTGCAAAAAGCTTTCTACTTCTATTGAAATAGAGTCCATCGAATAATCTGCTGGCACGGTGCGATTTATAAACGTATCAAACCAGCCTAGACCCGCATTGTATACGGCCGATGAAATCGTTTTTAACGGGTTAGACGTGGATAGTTTTACATAGTCTGGCGTAATTTCAATATGCTGCGGCTCAATTTCTGTCAGCTTACTATTTTGAGGTGCTGGCAGCATTGTAATTTGCGGTTTCGGAATTTCAGGATGTGCATAGGTCGCAATATTTGCCTTGTACACCTCTTGAATTTCTAGTTGCTGCACGACCTCATGTGGCGCACCAATCTTCTTTATTTTTCCGTGCTCCATTAAAATCAAGCAGTCACAATAAATAGCAGCAAGATTAATATCATGAAAGACGGAAATAACGGTTAGCCCATCTTCACTTACTTTATTACGCATTAAATCTAATGCCTGCTTTTGATGTGCGATATCTAGATGGTTCGTTGGCTCATCTAGTAATAAAATTTCTGTTTGCTGCGCTAATGCTTGTGCAATAAATACACGCTGCTGCTCGCCACCCGATAGAAAGGGTAAGCTCTCATGCTCATATTTTTTCACACCTGTTTGCATCATCGCGTCCTGCACTGCCTGCTCGTCTGTAGCAGACCAGCTCGCAAATAACCCAGATTGATGTGGATAACGTCCAAGCGCAACCGTTTCCCTTACCGTATTTGAAAACGATGAGGCATGGAGCTGTGGCAACACCGCTAGTTTTTTCGCCAGTTGCTTTGGTGCGTAGGAATTTACCGGACAATTTTCAAGTAAGATTCGCCCCATTTTAGGCTTTAAAATACCGCTCATCAACTTCAATAACGTCGATTTCCCACTACCATTCGGACCTAAAATTCCGTAAAACTTTCCTTTTTCGAAGGTTAACGAAACATCCTCTACTACAACGACATCCTCATAGCCACCAGAAACATGCTGAAGTTCAAGCATTATGCCACTCTCCTTGCTGACCTTTGTTTAAAGAATATATAAGCAAAAACCGGTGCGCCAATAAAGGATGTAATAACACCAATTGGCAATTCAGTCGGAGAAATAATCGTACGCGACACTAAGTCACAAATGACAAGTAAGCTCGCGCCATTTATAAACGCTAACGGTAATAAATGACGATGATCCACACCGACAATTATACGCACCATATGCGGCACAACCAGTCCAACAAAACCAATCGTCCCAGACACCGCAACAGCAGCTCCTGTTAAAATAGAGCCTCCCGCCAACACTGCATACTTACTACGTTTTACATGTACCCCTAAGTACTGGGCTTTCTCTTCCCCAAAAACAAGCGCATTTAATTCCCGACGACAGAGCCAAATTAACAATGTCCCAATTATGATAAACGGTAAAATCATTTGAACGTAGCTCCAGCCGCGATTTGACACACTACCTAAAAGCCAGCCGATAATTTCGCGCAATTGCTCTCCCGTTAACGCAACCATTAAGGAAATACATGAGCCTAAAAACGAACTAAATATTATACCCGTTAAAATAAACGTCTCCATCTTCATTGTCCGATCAACTAGACGCGCAAATGTCATGACAAGGAAAATTGTCACTGCTGCCCCTACCATGCTGAAAATAGGTAATGTGAAAAACCCCAAAAATGGCAACGAAATCCCAAAGAAAATTGTTGCCACCGCTCCAACAGACGCCCCTGATGAAATACCTAATGTGTACGGATCTGCCAATGGATTTTTCAATAATCCTTGGAATGCTGCACCTGCAAGCGCTAAAGATGCGCCAACACAGGCCGCAAGTACCACACGTGGCATCCGAATATTCCATAATATATGATACGTCGTTGGGTTTGTTTCACGATCCCAAATGGTCGAAATCGGTATCGAAACCGAGCCAATCGAAACGGCTAGCCATACACTCACGAGTAAGAGCAGCCCTGAAATGAAATACGTAAGTGTAAGCTTATTCACCAAAAACTTCTGGATATAGTGCTTTCGCAATTGAAGCCACACCTTCAGCAATACGCGGCCCTTGACGACTTGTTGTATCGCCATCTACTAATTTCACATCGCCCTTTTGAACAGCCTTCATTGCTGCATAAGCTGGATTTGTGTTTAAAATTTCAATATCACTAGCATAGGTTACAAGGATTGCATCGGCGTCACTCGCGACAAAATCCTCCGCGCTATATTCTGGCCAACCTTCTACTGTAACTGCGTTTTTCACATTAATTACCTTCAGCATTTCATCGATATATGAGCCCTCACCTGCTGCATAAATAACCGGATCCATTCCTACTACAACAAATGCTGATTTCGCCTCAGCATCCTTCAACTTCTCCTGAATCGCCACGATATCCGCTTGAACTTTTCCATTAATAGCCTTCGCTTCATCTAAACGACCCGTTAACAAGCCAATTTGCTCAATTGTTTCATATGTTTCTTCAAAATCCACTGCATTTTTCACCACAAAAACCTTAATCCCTGCAGCTTCTAGTTGCGCAATGCCATCACCTAAGCCGTAAAGCCCAGCTTCATGTGCAAGCACTAAATCTGGTTGCAGTGCAAGAATCACTTCTAGGTTAAACTCATATCCACCTATTTTTTCCTTTTCAGCCGCTTGAGCTGGGTAGTTATCATTGTCATTTACACCCACAATTTCTTCATCTAAACCTAAGCCAAATAAAATTTCCGTATTCGACGGAATTAGCGATACAATTCGCTTTGGTGCTTGCTCTAGCGTTACTTCTTTATCTAGTGCATCCGTTAGTGTTACAGGAAACGCCTCGTTACCTTGCTCCGTTGTTTGATTGTCCTCATTTTGTGCAACCGAACCCTCGTCATCTGCTCCACATGCCGCTAATACCGTCATTACTAGTACTAGCATCAATAAATACTTCATTTTGTTCATCATGTTGAATCGCTCCTCTTCTCTTTGAAAGTTTTACCCCCAAAATAAAAACCTTCTACGAAACCGTAGAAGGTATAAGATTAGCAAGAAAAATCATACATGTGTATGACGCTCTACCATCCTATCCACGTAGGCTTTTACTCGGTACAATAGTAAAGGCAGGTCTCCTGGCTTATGCATCAACGATTGGCTACGCCTTCCCAAATAATCAGTGGCATTGTGTAGCTTTTCTAGCATTTACAGTGGCGGGACCGCATCGGATTTACACCGACTTCCCTTTTAATTTCACATTTAGGACGCCCCCTCTTCGGAACATTCTAAAAGAAAACCTTTACATCTTTATGCAATTGTTTCTATTATAGCCTAAGTATTTCTATTTTGCAGTTTTAAATATGAAACCGTTAAAACTACTATATTAATTGCTTTTACTATACCATTTACTCCATTTCACTTTTAAATCTGCCTCTTTTTCTCTCATTTTTTTAATTGCTTTTGAATTGCTTCTTGAGCCACTAGTTTAATCGTTAAATCATCCATTGGCGGATTATGTAAGCCTGCTCTTACATCTCGGTAATAGCGTTGTAGAGGATTCGATAGCTGTAAACTTTTCGCGCCAACAAGCCGCATTGCTTTATCAACTACCGTAACTGCAGCATTTGTGACAATATATTTGGCAATATTGACTGCATTTGTCGCCTCATATTTACGAAGAGGATCAGTCGCCGCCTCTGCTGCACCATAAATCGCAAAGCGTGCCTTCGCTAATTCAATATCAATTTCACCGATTAACGCCTGCACATTAGGTAATTGTGCAATCGTTCCTACAATACTATTTGGCGAATGTGTCGTCGCAAATTGAACTGCATAATCACGTGCAGCCTGCGCAATTCCTAAGTACGTTGCTGGAATAAGTAGTAACCATGCATTTAATTTAATGCCCGTATTATAGCTCGGTATTTCAACAAGTGCATCTTCTTCAACATACACCCCGTCGAGTACTAGATCATGACTTCCAGAGCCTCGCACAGAAAGAACATCCCAATTCTCTTCAATTGAAACACCGGTAGCCGTTTTTGGAATTAAGAAAAAGCCCAATTTATCCTCATCTTCAATCCATGCGGAAGTGTTGAAAAAATCGAGTGCAAAAGATCCTGTTGTGTAATTTTTTCTACCCGTAATTCGCCAACCTTTTCCTTCGCGTTTAGCAGTTGTTGCAGGACGTCCCCCACGTACAGGGCTACCCATCGCAAATTCACTTACTGCACGATTAATCATCGCACCTTCAGTAACATGCACAGCAAGCTCCTGAAGTTTCTCTTGTTTCCAATATTTATTTTCATAAAGCTCACCGACATTTAATAACGTCCAGCTCGCAATTAATCCTACGCTGCTATCGTAACTTGCTAAAACCTCCTGCATAATTACTGCGTCGTAAATTGTAAATCCTTCACCACCAAATTCCTTCGGTAACGTTAACCTTGTGTAACCTATATCACGCAATTGCTGAATACTTTTATATGGAAAGCTTCCCTCTTGATCTACAAGAATTCCTTCTTCCTGTATTTGTGCCTGAATTTGCTCCAGTTTTTCAATCCATTCCCTTTGCGCTTCTGTTCGAATAAATAACTCTCTTGTCACAACTACCCCAACCTTTCTAGGTATCAGTTCCTACGTATCTATGCTAACAATAAAATCTATCACTACTTACTGCGAGCTGTTATTTTCGAGTGTAATATTCTGATAATTATAAGTCAATATCTATTTCCTAGTTGATCTGTATGGATTTTTAACTTTAAATAATTTAGAACCTGATAGTACCTGAAATTAGTCATTGATTTCAGAACACCCTTTCTCACGAAAGGCGTTGATTGGAGCTCCGGTGGACCGAGGGCCAGCAGGATGCTGGTCATGGAAGCGTTGCGCTCACGACGAGCGCGCTCTTAGCTTCCCTACCTAAATTCTTTAGGTCACGGCTCCAACTAACTAATTCCCTGCCTTTACGGAGGCAGAAAATTAGTGGATTTTCCGCACG
>JAZLIT010000087.1:0-20026 GCA_045617525.1 Solibacillus sp.
TCGGTTTACAACGAACAAAATCCCCGTGAACGCACAAAATGAGCACTAAACATATACAAAAAGCATTCTATCTTAACTCCCTGCGAATAAATTAGAAAATACATCCTCCCATACGTGTGTAAAAGTCTGAATTTTTTGTTAAATAATTTAAAACGCTTTAATCGTCTACCTTATCGCATTGGAAACGGTTTCAATAAAAATGAGTATTTTAAAAAATCCAAAAAGTCAGAAAAATATATTGACGGTGCTTTGTGTTTCGTACTATGATTACAACAATTTAACAAGTTCTTACGCCAAAAACGGAGAACATTGTGATGTAACTACAGAAAGAAGAGTGAGCAGGATGAGTGAACAGTTAATTTATGTAAACGGTGAATTTGTAACGAAAGATAAAGCAGTCGTTTCTGTATACGACCACGGTTTTTTATATGGTGATGGCGTATTTGAAGGGATTCGGGCATACAATGGCAACGTCTTTCGCTTAAAGGAACATTTAGTTCGTTTATATGAGTCAGCTAAATCGATTATGTTGGAAATTCCTCATACTTTAGAAGAAGTATCTGACATTGTTGTAGAAACATTAAAACGCAATAATTTACAAAGCGGTTATATTCGTTTAGTTGTTTCAAGAGGAAAAGGAAATTTAGGCTTAGATCCACGTAGCTGCGTGGCACCAAGTATTATTTGTATCGCAGAAGAGCTTGCATTATTCCCGAAAGAACTTTATGACACAGGCGTTGAGATTATCACCGCATCAAGCCGACGTAATCGTTCAGACGTATTAAGTCCAAAAACGAAATCACTGAACTATTTAAATAACGTACTCGTAAAAATCGAGGCAAACTTAGCTGGGGTTCCTGAAGCATTAATGTTAAATGACCAAGGTTATGTAGCAGAAGGCTCTGGCGATAATATTTTCATCATTAAAAATAAAACAATTTTAACGCCACCAGGGTATGTTGGTGCGTTAGAAGGAATTACGCGTAATGCAATCATGGAGGTAGCACAGAAAAAAGGCTACACGATGAAAGAGGAAGTATTTACACGCCATGACGTATATGTTGCGGATGAGGTATTTCTAACTGGAACGGCTGCTGAAGTTATCGCGGTTGTAAAAGTTGACGGACGCGTTGTAGGTGATGGAAAGCCAGGTCCAATTACAAATGACATATTAGCTGGATTCCGCGAAATCGTGGAAATTGACGGCACAAAATATTTAGAGCAAGTGCAAAACTAATAGCTTTGTACAGTCGGGGGCGAGGTACAAAATGAGAAGTGACATGATTAAGCTAGGAATTGACCGAGCACCTCACCGCAGTCTTTTATATGCGACGGGTAAGGTGAAGGCAAGAGATTTAGAGAAGCCCTTTATCGGTGTTTGTAACTCATATATTGATATTATTCCGGGGCATGTGCATTTACGAGAGTTTGCAGATGTTGTTAAGGAAGCCATTATTGAAGCAGGCGGTATTCCATTCGAGTTCAACACGATCGGCGTGGATGATGGTATTGCAATGGGGCATATCGGTATGCGCTACAGTTTACCGAGTCGCGAAATTATCGCAGACTCTGCAGAAACCGTGATCAATGCACACTGGTTTGACGGAGTGTTCTACATTCCAAACTGCGATAAAATTACACCAGGGATGCTAATGGCTGCGGTTCGCACAAACGTACCTTCAGTATTCGTGTCGGGTGGTCCAATGGAGGCAGGTGTTTCTTCTACTGGTAAGCCACTCTCATTAACGAGTGTGTTTGAAGGTGTTGGCGCACATAAAGCAGGGAAAATGAGTGATGAGGAATTACTTGATATTGAGAACAACGCATGTCCAACATGCGGGTCTTGCTCAGGGATGTTCACAGCGAATTCAATGAACTGTTTAATGGAAATGCTAGGTTTAGCACTGCCAGGGAATGGGACGATTCTTGCAACAAGTCCAGAGCGTCATCAGTTAATAAAAGATGCGGCGAAGCATTTAGTTCGCATGATTAAAGAAGATGTTAAGCCACGTGATATCGTCACAAAAGAAGCAATAGATGATGCCTTTGCACTGGATATGGCAATGGGTGGTTCTACAAACACCGTTCTACATACACTAGCCATCGCAAATGAAGCAGAAATTGACTATAAAATTGAAGAGATTAATAAAATCGCAGAGCGCGTACCTTATTTAGCGAAAATTATGCCAGCGAGTGATATTTCGATGGATGATATTTGTAAGGCGGGCGGTGTTCAGGCAATTATTAATGAACTCACAAGGATTCCGGGTGCAATTCATCCAGATCGTCCGACAATCGCGGGTGTCACAATGCGCGAGCTTGTGAAAGATTACGAGATTACGAATGATAAAGTCATTCGCACAAAGGATAATCCTTATTCTCCAGTTGGTGGCTTGTCCGTATTATTCGGAAATATTGCGCCAGAAGGCTCGGTAATCAAAGTTGGGGCAGTTGATCCTTCGATAAAAGTATTTGAAGGTGAGGCCATTGTCTTTGGTTCACAAGAAGAGGCGCAAGAAGCAATTGATGAAGGTGTTGTGCGCGAAGGTCATGTTGTGGTTATTCGTTACGAAGGACCTAAAGGCGGGCCGGGTATGCCAGAAATGTTAGCACCGACATCAGCAATTCAAGGACGTGGGTTAGGCACAAAAGTTGCCCTCATTACAGATGGTCGCTTTAGCGGGGCTTCACGCGGTATTTCAATCGGTCATATTTCACCAGAAGCTGCAGAGGGTGGTCCAATCGCACTCGTTGAAAATGGCGATATAATAATCATTGATTTACCAAGTCGTACTATTAATCTTCAAGTTTCTGAAGAGGTTTTAGCAGAGCGCAGGGCTAAGTTAACACCATTCGAACCGAAAATAAAACGTGGCTGGCTAGCTCGTTACTCAGCACTTGTAACGAATGCTTCGCAAGGCGGCGTCATGAAAATTTAATAAATAAAATCGTTGATGAGGTTAAAGGTACTAGACCCTTACATCTACCAGAGAGCCGGTGTTGCTGGAAGCCGGCGATGTAACTAGTTCCGACATCCCCTCGGAGTGAGCTGTTAAACGCGTTTAAAAACGTCATTAGATAGTTCCGGGCATATTCGAAATGCTCGTTATTAATGAGTTGTGGCACGATACATTTGTTGCATGGAGACTTTTTCCTTTGCAGCATTGAATCGTTACATAATTCACGAGGTAGCTTATTTAGCTATGAACAAGGGTGGTACCATGGAAAGTCTTTTTCATCCCTACGTAGAAGGTCTTCTTTTGCGTGCGGAAGAATAAGGCTTTTATTTTGTGTAAAAAAGGAGGAACTTTCAATGAGCGCAAACTTATCGGTAGATGAAATAATTGCACTTGAGGCAGCGGTGCAACCAGATCCAACGGTGCAACCAGATGCACCACAGTTAGTGGATGGTGCAGATGTTTTAATTCAAGCTTTACATGAGCAAGGTGTTGAACTTGTCTTTGGTTATCCAGGTGGGGCGGTTCTCCAAATTTATGATGCATTGTATCGTAATCCAATCCGCCATATTTTAACACGACATGAGCAGGGGGCAATTCACGCAGCTGAAGGCTATGCACGTGTCACAAATAAGCCGGGTGTTGTAATTGCAACGAGTGGTCCAGGTGCGACGAACTTAGTGACAGGGATTGCAGATGCGATGATTGATTCAATTCCTCTAGTAATCTTTACAGGGCAGGTTTCGACAGCTGTTATTGGCACGGATGCCTTCCAAGAGGCAGATATCATGGGCATTACAACGCCAATCACAAAGCATAACTATCAAGTTCAACATGTGGATGATATTCCGCGCATCGTGCAGGAAGCCTTCCATATTGCAAATACAGGTCGTAAAGGTCCGGTATTAGTGGATTTCCCGAAAAATATTTCGCAAATGTTGTTTGATCCGGAAAATCCGCCAACAGCACCAAAGGAAATCAAATTACCAGGATATCAGCCGAACACAAAACCGAATTTCCTACAAATTCAAAAGGCTATTCAGTTGTTATCAACAGCGAAGAAGCCGTTAGTGTTAGCGGGTGCTGGTGTATTATTTGCAGATGCACGCGAACAGTTAACTGAATTTATAGAAAAATATAAATTACCAGTTATTAATACACTGTTAGGACTAGGGAGTATCCATGGAGATCATCCACAATTCTACGGAATGGCAGGCATGCATGGAACGGTAACTGCAAACGATGCGATTTGCCAGGCAGATGTTTTACTTAACATCGGGGCGCGTTTTGATGACCGTTTAACAGGTAACTTGGCTTCATTTGCTCCAAATGCGACGATTATTCATATTGATATCGATCCTGCAGAGATAGGTAAAAACGTTCCAACAGCTGTACCGATTGTGGCAGATGCGAAAGAAGCGTTATATGCGCTACTGAAAAAGGATTTTGCTGCCCCAGATGTAACAGAATGGACCGACTATTTAAATGCCAGTCGCGTGAAGTATCCATTATGGTACGAAGCTAATAACTCAGAAGTATTACCGCAGCAAGCACTTGAAATCATTCATAAAATTACAGGTGGTGATGCGATTGTTACAACGGATGTTGGGCAACATCAAATGTGGGCGGCGCAGTATTACCGTTTAAACAATGATCATGGCTGGGTTACTTCAGGTGGCCTTGGAACTATGGGATTCGGCTTCCCAGCAGCAATTGGAGCCCAGTTTGCTAAACCAGATCGTAAAGTCATTGCGATTGTCGGTGATGCAGGTTTCCAAATGACGAATCAGGAGTTGGCTTTATTAAAAGAATTCAACTTACCTGTAAAAGTAGTCATTTTAAACAATAGCTGCTTAGGTATGGTGCGCCAATGGCAACAAACATTCTACGACGAGCGTTATTCTTCATCATTAATGCCTGTTCAGCCAGATTTTGTGAAGCTTGCTGATGCATACGGCGTGAAGGGCTACCGCATTCACACAATCGATGAGGCAGAGTCGATTTTCCGTGAAGCATTGCTAAATGATGAGCCGGCTGTTATTGATTGCCGCGTGAAGCAACTTGAAAATGTTTATCCGATGGTTGCACCAGGCAAGGGACTGCATGAATTGATTGGAGGGGAAAAAATATGAGACGTGTCATTACAGTAACGGTAATCAACCAAAGCGGTGTGCTAAACCGTGTAACCGGGCTCCTAATGAAGCGACAATTCAATATTGAATCCATCACAGTTGGTCATACGGAGCAGCCTAATATTTCAAAAATGACATTAGTCGTGAATGTAGAAGATGAAAGTAAAATTGAGCAACTCGTAAAACAGTTATCGAAGCAGATCGACGTGCTCAAGGTAAATGACATTACAGAAAAGGCAATCGTAATTCGAGAGCTTGCACTTGTAAAGGTTGTTTCACCACCAAACTTACGCTTAGAAATGAATGCAATTATCGAACCGTTCCGTGCGCAAATTATCGACGTATCAAAAAACGTTGTGACGTATCAAGTTGTTGGGCATCCGGAAAAAATCGATGCTTTCATCGAGCTTATTCGTCCATATGGCATTAAAGAATTAACGCGCACAGGCGCAACTGCTTCCGTTCGTGAAGCGCAAAAATCAGAGTCTCCACAGTTATCTATTATTAAATAGGGCTGTTGAACATAAAAAACTACTAACATTCCTGAGGAGGAAATTAAAATGGCTAAAATGTATTATGAAAACGAAATCAACGCATCTGTATTAGAAGGTAAAAAAATCGCAATTATCGGGTACGGATCTCAAGGTCACGCACACGCCCTTAACTTAAAAGAATCAGGTTTTGATGTAATCGTAGGAATTCGTCCAGGTAAATCATATGACGCAGCAAAAGCTGACGGCGTAGCAGTTTACACTGTTGCAGAAGCAGCGGAGCAAGCAGATGTAATCCAAATTCTACTTCCAGATGAGCGTCAAAAAGCAGTTTACGAAGCGGAAATCGCTCCTTACTTAACACCAGGTAAAGCATTAATGTTCGCACACGGCTTCAACGTTCACTTTGGCCAAATTGTGCCTCCAGCAGATGTTGACGTATTCCTAGTGGCTCCAAAAGGCCCAGGACACTTAGTGCGTCGTCAATTCCAAGAAGGCGCTGGCGTACCAGGATTATTCGCAATCCACCAAGATGCAACAGGCCAAGCGAAAGAAATCGCATTAGCTTACGGACGCGGAATTGGTTCAGCTCGTGGTGGTTTACTTGAAACGACATTTGCTGAAGAAACAGTAACGGATTTATTCGGTGAGCAAGCAGTACTTTGCGGTGGCGCAACTGAACTTGTAAAAGCAGGTTTTGAAACATTAGTAGAAGCAGGTTACCAACCAGAACTTGCATACTTTGAAACATTACATGAACTAAAGCTAATCGTTGACCTAATGTTTGAAGGTGGTATGGCAACAATGCGCTATTCAATCTCTGATACAGCGGAGTGGGGCGATTATGTATCAGGTCCACGCATCATCGACGCATCAGTTAAAGCACGTATGAAAGACGTACTGACAGATATTCAAGATGGTACATTCGCAAAACGTTGGATCGAGGAAAACGAAACAGGCCGTGCTGACTACACACGCTTCAAAGAAGAAGGTGCAAATCACCAAATCGAAGAAGTTGGAGCAAAACTTCGCGAAATGATGCCATTTATCAACGAAGGTAAGAAGAAGGTCGTGGTGCAATAATGCGCAAAATCGACATCTTTGATACAACATTACGAGATGGTGAACAATCGCCGGGTATTAACCTTAATACCGCTGAAAAAATTGAGATAGCAAAGCAGCTTGAACGTCTTGGCGTAACGATTATTGAAGCAGGTTTCCCAGCAGCGAGCCCAGGTGACTTTGAAGCGGTGAACTTAATTGCCAAAACCGTTAAAAATTCTATCGTAACAGGGCTAGCACGCGCGGTGAAAAGTGATATTGATGCGGTGTATGAAGCAGTGAAAGACGCTCAACAACCACATATCCATACATTTATCGCAACAAGCCCAATTCATATGGAATATAAGCTAAAGAAAACGCAAGATGAAGTCGTGGAGCAAGCAGTAGCCGCGGTTAAATATGCGAAAGCAAAAGTAAATTTAGTGGAGTTTTCATGCGAGGATGGCTTCCGTTCGGATAAAGAATTTTTAATCCGAATTATTGGTGAAGCAATTCGTGCGGGTGCCACAACGATTAACGTGCCAGACACAGTTGGTTTTGCATCACCTGCAGAGTACGGTGCACTATTCAAGTTTTTACGTGAAAATATCGTGGGTTCAGAGAATGTAAAGTTCTCTGCCCACTGCCACGATGACCTTGGAATGGCCGTTGCTAACTCAATAGCTGCGATTGAAAATGGTGCTGATCAAATTGAATGCACAATCAACGGAATTGGCGAACGTGCAGGGAATGCGGCACTTGAAGAAATCGGTGTAGCGCTTCATATTCGTAAAGATATTTACGGTGTAGAAACAGGCTTAAATTTAAAAGAAATTAAACGTACATCTCAATTAGTAAGTCGCTTAACAGGTGTTGTAATCCAACCAAACAAAGCTGTTGTTGGGAAAAATGCCTTCGCGCATGAATCAGGTATTCACCAAGACGGCGTGCTAAAAAATCCAGAAACATATGAAATCATTTCTCCTGCATTAATTGGAGAGGGCGACGTGCCACTTGTCCTTGGCAAGCACTCAGGCCGCGCTGCATTCCGTGATCGTGCTGTAAAAATGGGTTACGAATTATCAGATGAAAAGTTAAACAAAGCATTCCAAGAATTTAAAAAGCTAGCTGACCGTAAAAAAGAAGTGACCGAGGAAGACTTAATCACGCTTTTAACAGAGCAGCAGGTTTCATTCGAAGATGTACCAGTTTTCGAACTTAAAAGCGTTCAAGTGCAATATGGTACGGAAAATATTCCGACTGCAACTGCTACCGTTCTTACTCCAGAAGGCGAAGTGAAGACACTTGCAGCCACGGGTTCGGGCTCAGTAGAAGCAATCTTTAATACGCTTGAGCTACTTGTTAACGGTACGGTAAACATTTTAGATTACCGTGTAACATCTGTCGGTAAAGGACGCGACGCACTAGGCGAAGCAGTTATTAATATGAAGTATAACGGTTATCAAGTTACGGGCCGTGATGCTGCACAAGATGTTCTTGAAGCTTCAGCAAAAGCGTATTTAAATGCGATTAACCGTCAACTTATTCAAAAAAGCATACGAGAAAAACAACCAATTAACTAAATGTGCTGTGCCACCTCAGTCTAAAAGCTTAGGTGGCCACCTTTTTAGCAAGTGGTAAAACAGGAAGGATGTTATTCAAGATGGAAAAGAAAATTACCGTATTACCGGGTGATGGAATTGGACCAGAAGTTGTTGCAGCAGCAGTTAAAGTGTTACAAGCCGTTGCGAAGCGTTACAATCATACATTCCATTTAAACTACGGTGTAATTGGGGGAGCTGCGATTGATCAACTTAATAATCCGCTACCAGATGAAACAATCGCCATGTGTGAGCAAAGTGATGCCATACTTTTAGGAGCAGTAGGTGGTCCGAAATGGGATAACAATACCCCCGAGTTGCGTCCGGAAAAAGGCTTATTAAAAATTCGAAAGCACTTTGATTTATTTGCGAACCTCCGACCGGTAAAAGCATTTCCAAGCTTGCTCGCATCTTCACCTCTAAAAAAGGAAGTTGCAGAAAATGTAGATTTAATGATCGTCCGTGAGCTAACTGGTGGTATTTACTTCGGTGAACCACGAAAGCAGTCGGCAACTGCCGCAGTTGATACATGCGTTTATACACGCGGTGAAATCGAGCGCATCGTTGAAAATGCCTTCGTGCTAGCGCGTTTACGTCGTGGCAAGCTATGTTCTGTTGATAAAGCGAACGTCCTTGCAACAAGTCGTTTATGGCGCGAGGTTGTGGAGGATATGAAAAAACGCTATCCAGATGTTACGGTTGAGCATAACTTAGTCGATTCAGTGGCGATGAAGCTAATCACAAATCCATCAGATTACGATGTAGTTGTAACAGAAAATATGTTCGGCGATATTTTAAGCGACGAAGCCTCTGTAATTACAGGTTCCCTTGGCGTATTACCTTCTGCGTCAATTCGCGGAGATAACTTCGGACTTTACGAGCCGGTACATGGCTCAGCGCCAGAAATCGCGGGTCGTGGCATTGCGAATCCAGCTGCAACAATTCTTTCAGTAGCGATGATGCTACAGTATTCATTTGGTTTGTTAGAAGAGGCGGCAGAAATCGAGCGTGCAGTAGATGCCGTATTCGAGGATGGTTTCTTTACAGCAGATTTAGCGCGTGAAGGAAGCCACACAATTTCTACAACAGAATGGACAAATAAAGTAATTAATGAAATCGATACAAGCTTTGTGTCTGAAAGTATTATGACGACGTATATCTAGGGGGAGCACAAATGGGCAAAAATATTATTGAAAAAGTATGGGAATCGCACGTCGTTAATCGCGAGGATGGGAAGCCAGACTTACTTTATATTGATTTACATTTAATTCATGAAGTAACAAGTCCCCAAGCATTCGAGGGCCTTCGTTTAGCGGGACGTAAAATGCGTCGTACAGACCTTTCATTTGCAACAATGGACCATAACGTACCGACGAAAAACCTACCGACGATCAATGATCCAATCGCAAAAAAGCAAATTGTTACGCTTGCAAATAATGCAGTGGAATTCGGCGTTGAGCTTGCAGATATCGGTCATCCTGATCAAGGGATTGTACACGTAATCGGACCAGAGCTTGGCTTAACACAGCCAGGTAAAACGATTGTATGTGGAGACTCGCATACATCAACTCACGGCGCATTTGGTGCACTTGCATTTGGTATTGGGACATCAGAGGTTGAGCACGTAATGAGTACGCAAACACTTTGGCAAACAAAACCACCAACAATGGAGATTCGCGTAAATGGCGAGCTAGGTGTTGGTGTTGCAGCAAAAGACATCATTTTAGCAATTATCGCTAAATGGGGCATTGCACTTGGTACTGGTCATATCGTGGAATTTACGGGTGACGCAATTCGCGCGCTTTCAATGGAAGAACGTATGACAATTTGCAATATGTCAGTTGAAGCAGGGGCAAAAGCAGGGCTAATTTCACCAGATGAGAAAACGGTGGAATTCCTTCGCGGCCGCCGCCATGCTCCAAAAGCGCAATTCGATGAGGCAGCAGCATACTGGCTGAGTCTTGCTTCAGACCCAGATTGCACATACAATGTGGTCCTTGAAATTCATGCCGACGAAATCGAGCCAATCGTTACATGGGGCACAAATCCCGCAATGGGTATTGGCGTTTCAAAAGCCGTGCCAACAAAGTCCGATTTCGATAATGAATCAGATCGTGCAGCACTTGAAAAAGCACTTACTTACATGGACCTACAAGAAGGCCAAAAAATTACCGACATCGCAATCCAACATGTATTTATCGGTTCATGCACGAACTCACGCATTAATGACCTTCGCACCGCAGCTAGTATTGTAAATGGTCAAAAAATTGCATCCGGCGTGAAGGGCATTGTAGTACCAGGCTCTTGGTCGACGAAAAAACAAGCTGAAGAAGAAGGCTTACATGAAATTTTCTTAGCAGCAGGCTTTGAGTGGCGCGAATCAGGATGCTCGGCATGTTTAGGCATGAACGAGGACGTAATCCCTTACGGCGAGCGCTGTGCATCAACATCTAACCGTAACTTTGAAGGACGTCAAGGCGCCGGTGCACGCACGCACTTAGTGTCACCTGCAATGGCAGCTGCTGCAGCAATCCACGGCCGCTTCGTTGACGTACGCGAAATCGTCAAACAACCAGTATAGGAGGAAGTTGAATGAAACCGATCAACATCGTAAATAGCGTTTACGCACCACTTGACCGTAAAAACGTCGATACAGACCAAATCATTTCAAAGGAATTTCTAAAACGCATCGAGCGCACAGGCTTCGGACAATATTTATTCCATCACTGGCGTTTTGATAACGAAGGCAACCTGAATGAGGACTTCGTGTTAAACAAACCTGCCTATGTTGGCGCAGAAATTTTAATCGCTGAGGATAATTTTGGCTGTGGTTCATCGCGTGAGCATGCACCTTGGGCAATCCTAGACTATGGTTTCCGCGTAGTGATCGCACCGAGCTTTGCAGATATCTTCCATAATAACTGTTTCAAAAACGGGATTTTACCGATTCGCCTAACAGCGGCTGAATGCGACGAGCTATTAAAACGAGGCATTGAAGCAGCGCAGGAAATCCAAGTTAATTTAGAAGAGCAAACCGTAACAACTGGCTACGGAGCAACATATACATTTGAAATCGATCAATATTATAAAAAGATGCTACTTAATGGCTGGGACGAAATTTCGCTAACAATTCAGTACGAGGATCAAATCAAAGCCTATGAAGAAAAACGCATCGTCTTTAATTAATTAAATGCGGCGGTCTGATAAGAAATTGTCGGACCGCTTTGTCGTGATTAGGCAGTACAAGATTGTTGCGAGACAGAAGATGATATTGAACGTGACTTAGTCTTTAAGTATTTAGCTGAACGCACAAACAGGTGTCGCGAACGCACAAAAAAGAATGCGAACGCACAAACAGGTGCCGCGAACGCACAAAAAAGAAGCTGAACGCACAAACAGGTGTCGCGAACGCACAAAAAAGAATGTGAACGCACAAACAGGTGCCGCGAACGCACAAAAAAAGATGTGAACGCACAAAAAAGAATGTGAACGCACAAACAGGTGCCGCGAACGCACAAAAAAGAAGCTGAACGCACAAACAGGTGCCACGAACGCACAAAAAAGAAGCTGAACGCACAAACAGGTGCCGCGTACGCACAAAAAAGAAGCTGAACGCACAAACAAGTGCCGCGAACGCACAAACAGCCAGACATCGTTTAAGTAATTCTAAAAAAAGCAACTAATTCTAAAAGAAATTTCATAATAACCTATAAAAATGTGGCGAAAAATCGAAAAATCGATTTTTCGAGCAAAAATCCTTGTGCAACAAGCGCATTTATCGATAAAAAAGAAGGTCGCGAAAAACATAAATTTCAATTGCCAAATATGGGGCTAATAAAAGCTTGATATAGCAGCTTTAAAGCAATTAAAGCGTTTTCATAAATAAGCAATAAAAGCGTTTTCAATCCGCATGGAGATAGATATTTTAAAATAATTGTGATAAACTTACATATGATAAATATTTAATAAAAGATTTGGTATTTGACGAAAATGTGTCGAATACTGCGGAAACCGCTATATATTAATAAGCAAGTATCAAATCATAATAAGGATGGTAATAATGAGTAGCAATCATATCGAAACAGACGTACTTTTAGTTGGCGCGGGTATTATGAGCGCAACACTAGGGACACTTCTTAAAGAGTTAGATCCTAGTCTTGAAATTAAAGTGTTTGAAAAGCTTGCATCTGCAGGGGAAGAAAGCTCGAATGAATTAAATAATGCGGGTACAGGACATGCCGCATTATGCGAACTTAACTATACATCTGAAAAAGATGGAAAAGTAGTTATTTCTAAAGCAATTGATGTAAATGAACAATTCCAAGTTTCATTACAATTTTGGTCTCACTTAGTAGAAAAAAATCTAATTGGTAAGCCAGAAGACTTCATTATGCCACTACCACACATGAGTATGGTTCAAGGCGAAGACAACGTAGCATTTTTAAAACGTCGCTTCGAGGCAATGTCTAATAATATCCTATTTAGCGATATGGAATTTTCAGATGACGCAGAAACATTAAAAGAATGGTTCCCATTAATGATGGAAGACCGTAAACCAACAGATAAAATTGCCGCTACGAAAATCGAAAACGGGACTGACGTTAACTTTGGTTCATTAACACGTAAGTTAATGGCGCACTTAGAAACGCAAAACGTTGAGACTTTTTACAAGCACAGCGTAACAGGCATTAAACGCCTTATCGACGGTACTTGGGAAGTTAAAGTTAAAGATATCGAAGGCAATACAACAAAATTATATAAAACAAAGTTCCTTTTCCTAGGAGCAGGTGGCGGAAGCTTACAATTACTGCAAAAAACAGGTATTCCTGAAAGCAAGCACGTAGGTGGATTCCCAATCAGTGGTTTATTCATGGTTTGTAATAACCCTGAAGTTGTCGCAAAACATAACGCAAAAGTATATGGTAAAGCAGCGGTTGGCGCACCACCAATGTCAGTACCTCACTTAGATACACGTTATATCGACAACCAAAAATCATTATTATTCGGACCATTTGCAGGCTTCACACCGAAGTTCCTTAAAGAAGGTTCAAACTTAGATTTATTCGCATCAATTAAGCCTGATAACTTAGTAACATTATTAGCTTGTGGTGTTAAGAATATGTCGTTAACAACGTACCTAGTGCAACAACTTCTTTTATCAAAAGAGAAGCGTATGGAAGAGTTACGTGAGTTTATCCCGAACGCGAAGAGTGAAGATTGGTCGATGATAACAGCTGGTCAACGTGTTCAGGTAATTAAGGATACAGAAGTAGGCGGAAAAGGTACACTACAATTCGGTACGGAAGTCATTACTTCTGCTGACGGATCTGTAGCAGCACTTTTAGGCGCATCTCCAGGTGCATCTACTGCTGTTCCTGTAATGATCAAAGTATTAGGTCAAAGCTTCCCAGAGCGTATGGCTGAATGGGAGCCGAAACTGAAAGAAATGATCCCAACATATGGTCAAAAATTAAAAGACAACCCTGAGTTATTAGCTGAAATGAAAGCTGAAACAGGACGCGTTCTAAAATTAAATAGCTAATCAAACGAAACGCCCCGAGGTTCATGTAGATGAAACTCGGGGCGTTTTTTAGTTAGTTGATTTCACAGCAGCAAATTGATCGAGCTTAGTACCACTATGGCAAAAAAAGGAAAAAATTGGCCCGAAGCATTTCACCTGCTTCGGGCCATTATGATTAGCGATTTAGTTCACCATTAACAAGGTCATATAAGCTTTCAAATAAATTGTCCCAAGCTTCCACATCCTTGCTTTCTGGTGGCATCATTCCTTGCTTTGCATAATCGATCACAAAGGCTAATGCAATCTCATGCTTGCTAACACTTAAGGGAATTAATGGTCGCTCCTCACAAAACTCATATTGCGCATCATCATAGTCTTCTTCAAGCCATTCATTGCAGAGGACACAGCAAATTGTATCGACTGTATCAATATGAAGGGGCAGTTGATGGTTATTATCATAACGACATAATGGGTGCATAAACTTTCCTCCATTCAGAAAATTTTTGTGCGAATTTTAGTATATCCTTATAAAATAACGCAATGCAAGTAATAGAGAAGTGAGATAACGAAAATCATAATTCCTATAAAAAGGGGGGTTATTCATGTTTATTTAAATCTAATTCCATATAAGCATCGACAAATTGAAAGCCGTATTTTTCATAAACCGATTTGCCCATTTCTGAGCCATATAAAAAGAGTTTCGTCACATGACGCATACGTGCTTCCTCAACAAGTAGGTCGAGGATTTTCCTAGCAATACCTTGACCGCGGTGTGATGGGGCTGTGTACATATTGGCGATATAGCCACGTATGCCCGAGGGATTGTAGTAGCTTGGCGGAAATGCGTGAAAGAGAATCGCACCAGATGCAATGGCTGTATTTTTATCCAATGCAAGCCATTGCACAAGCTGATTATTGTCCAAATTTTGCGTGAAAAATTGTGTCAATTGCTCAGTAATATCTGTATTTGGCGTTAAGCCTTCATCAATGAGTTGTGTTCTACGTAGTCCGACAAGTGTTTCGATATCATCTATTGTAGCGATGCGGTATTGCACGTGGAACGCCTCCTTATGTAAGTAGAATACAACTATTATGTGGGAAAAACTGTAACATTTCAAGTGACAGAGGCAAAAGTAAAACCGTAGCCATTGGGGGGAGCTACGGTTTTACTTGGGGTTAGGTTAATAGGGTTTGTCGGTTTTGGATTCGTGCTTTGCTTGATCTACGGCTTGTTGTGCGTGCTTCGCGCCAAGGGGATGCATATTCTCAGGGGAAGGGAATGCATCGTTTTTTTGAGCGGCACTTAGTCCGTTACGTAGGCGCTGTCCATATTCTGCGTCAGCTTCTAAAGCGAGCGCAATCATTTTTTCCTGAATATCGGAAGGGCAAATACGTAAATCATTAATTAAATTGGACAAAAGCTCGTCCTGATCGGCTTTAGAAAAACTACGATATGTTTCTCCAGCCTGCTTTGTGTTGCTCGTGCGGTCAATAGATTCACGTACAAGGTGGCCTTCAATATAGGGGGTATATTCAGTGCCAGCCTGCGACGCTACATGCAAACCGCCGATAGAAGAAGGGGAATAATTAATATGCAAGCTTTCCCCCGGTGCTTTATCGTTGGCATAGCGCATTTGACCGCCTTCTTGATTGGTCGCCACATGCTTTTTCGCGGCATTAATCGGTAACTGTAAATAATTGGCGCCAACACGGTAGCGCTGTGTATCGGAATAGCTAAAGGTACGACCCTGCAGCATTTTATCATCTGAGAAATCGAGACCATCCACTAAAACACCAGTACCAAACGCAGCCTGCTCCACTTCGATAAAGTAGTTTTCAGGATTGCGATCAAGTACCATTTTCCCTACTGGACGCCAAGGGAACTGGTCTTCTGGCCAAAGCTTAGTGTCGTCGAGTGGATCGAAATCAAGCTCAGGATGAGGGCCGTCCTCCATTAGCTGAACGAGCAGTTCCCATTCCGGATAATCCTCACGCTCAATCGCCTCGAATAAATCCTGCGTTGCGTGATTGAAGTTTTTACCCTGAATTTCTTCGGCCTGTGCGCTCGTTAAATTACGAATACCTTGCTTTGGCTCCCAGTGATACTTCACGAGCATCGCCTTACCTTCAGCATTTACCCACTTATACGTGTTGACACCAGAGCCCTGCATCATGCGATAATTCGCGGGAATACCCCATGGTGAATAAATAAAGGTCACCATATGAAAGCTTTCTGGCGAATTCGCGCAAAAGTCGAAAAAGCGGCGCGCATCTTGAATATTTGTGACAGGGTCGGGACGAAATGCATGAATCATATCGGGAAATTTCATCGCATCGCGGATAAAGAAAATCTTTAAATTATTACCCACTAAGTCCCAGTTGCCATCCTCTGTATAAAACTTTACGGCAAATCCGCGTGGATCGCGTACTGTTTCAGGTGAATGCAACCCGTGTACCACGGTTGAAAAGCGTACAAAGACCGGGGTACGCTTGCCTTTTCCTTGAAATACTTTTGCGCGTGTATAGGTCTTAGAAGGCTCATCACCTACAGTGCCATACGTTTCAAAATAGCCATGTGCACCAGCACCGCGTGCATGCACAATACGTTCTGGCACCTTCTCACGGTCAAAATGGCTAATTTTCTCAATGAAGTCATAGTTTTCAAGTGTGGCGGGCCCACGATTTCCTACAGTACGAATGTTTTCATTGTTCGTAATCGGGTGGCCCTGTCTATTCGTTAGCTCAAGGTCATCCTCGTGCGGTGGTTCATTATCTTTCATTCAATCCCTCACTTCTCTAGTATTTACCTTACGAAGAACAATATGGGTAATAAATATAAAGACTATTCATAATAGCGAGAAATAATTGTTTCCCCCTAGTCGAAAATTGTATTTTTATGTATGATAGAGTTTAATGATACAGAGAGAGAAGGCACAGGCAATGAGTAGATATAAAGGCGAGCTATTAATGCTCGTGACTGCAGTTATGTGGGGGAGCGGTTTTGTTGGGATGGCGATGGGGCTTGAACACTTTACGGTTTTCCAATTAATGGCGGGGCGTTTCACATTAGCAACAATTTTTTTATGCATAATTTTTTATAAAAAGCTTAAATTCTTCACACGTGCTGTCGTATGGAAAGGCGCATTACTTGGGACGATATTATTTGGGGCATTCGTACTTCAAACATACGGACTAAATTATACAACGCCATCTAAGAATGCATTCTTGACGTCAATTAACGTGTTGATTGTGCCACTTATTGCGTTTGTCGTTTATAAGCGTGGATTTGATCGTTATGAGGTTATTGCCGCAGGTATCGCGGTAATTGGAATCGGCTTTTTATCGATTACAGATTCTTTTACAATTCAAATAGGAGATATGCTTTCGATTTTATGCGCGATTGCATTTGCCTTTGATATATTCTATACAAATGTTTTCGTGAAAACAGAGGACGCCCTGGCGCTAACGATCATGCAGTTTATAACGGCGAGCTCCTTAAGCATTATCGGCATGTTGTTGCTTGGCGAGGTGCCAACGACGATGACAGGTGAAGGCTTTACGATTATATTGTATTTAGCAGTATTTTGTACGCTAGTGGCTTATGTCTGTCAAAATGTCGGTATGCAGTATGCAAATCCAACGAAATCAGCCATTATTTTATCGATGGAGGCATTGTTTGGGACGTTATTCTCAGTGTGGATTTTACATGAATTGCTAACAGGGCGTATGCTAGTCGGTTGTGTGTTGATTTTAGTGGCGGTGTTATTTGCAGAGGTGAAGCCGAGGTTTGGGTTCAAAAGAATAGAAGCATAAAAAATGAAGCCCCGTGCTGCAGGTGATTTAACACTTGCTGCACGGGGTTCTTTGTGTGCTGAATTTAATTATTTGGAACTTTATGAAATTGTTGGCGCACTTTCGAGCGGAATTGGTGTTTAATAATCGTAATAAGAAGACTAAAAATATTTATTGGAATTATCGTGAAGAAAACGCCGATAGCCGCGTTAAGAATTAATTCCGCATATAGCTTGTATATTTCTTTTATTCTTTAAATATATTAAAAGAAAATAATAAGCATAAGGGGAAATGATTATTCCTAAAATATCTTCTGTTGGAACCTATAAGCCACCTTTTTCTTTAGCGCAGTCTAATATTCAACAATTAACGAAAGAGCTTTTTCAACACAAAATTTCAAGGCTCGAACGGTTATTAAAGGTTTTTGATAACGGTGAAATAGAAAATCGTAATTTTTGTGTTCCGCCTGATTGGTATCGTGAGGAGCATACTTTTGAAGAACGAAATGAACTCTATATTCAGTTGGCTACTACGTATGGTGTAGAAGTAATTCAAACGTGTTTATCAAATCGTTCATTTTTAAAAACGGATATTTCAACAGAAGACATTGACGCGATACTTTTTGTCAGTAGTACCGGCATATCTACGCCAAGTATCGATGCTCGCATCATGAATATCCTTCCTTTTTCCGATCAGGTTGTTAGAATTCCGATTTGGGGCCTTGGTTGTGGTGGTGGAGCCGCTGGTATTAGTCGAGCGGCGGACTATTGCAAAGCTTACCCAAAGGCTAAAGTACTAGTCGTTTGTGTTGAGCTCTGTAGCCTAACATTTCAAAAAGATGACTATTCAAAAAGTAATTTAGTGGGGGCATCCCTGTTTGCAGATGGTGCTGCTTGTGTACTTGTTTGTGGTGATGAAGTATTGCTTGAACAGGACATGCCATTACCACACATACTGGGGAGCGGATCAAAATGGATGCCGAATTCTGAAGACGTGATGGGCTGGAATGTGAAAAATGGAGGATTACATGTTGTATTTTCTAAGAGCATTCCGCTAATTATTTCAAGCTGGCTTGGTCCTTTTATTCATGAATTTTTAAGTAACTACTATGTTCAAGCAGATGAAATCGTCAATTTTGTGGCACATCCTGGTGGGAAAAAAGTATTACAAGCCTACGAGGAAGCCTTGCAATTAACGAAGGAGCATACAAATGTTTCAAGGGAAATTTTGAAAGCAAACGGAAATATGTCTTCGCCCACGGTCCTTTTTGTGTTAGAACAATTTATGTTAAAAGAACATAAATCAGATACGTTGGGTATATTAGTGGCTCTAGGTCCAGGTTTTAGTGGGGAAGCGGTGTTATTAGAATGGAGGGTGTAATTTGATTTTTTATTTCATTCTAGTTCTCGTTATTATTCAAAGATTAGTAGAGCTCCTCATTGCAAAAAGAAATGAAAAATTGCTGCTTGCAAAAGGAGCTTATGAAGTCGGGGCTGCCCATTATCCTTTTATCGTATTGCTACATGTATGCTTCTTCATTAGTTTTCTAATCGAAGTGGTGTTTTTTAAATCAATTTTCACACCGTATTACGCCTTGTTGATCGTGTTCTTATGCTTACAATTGTTTAGGGTATGGTGTTTGGTGTCACTAGGGTCATTTTGGAACACAAAAATCATTATTTTACGAGGGGCAAATGTTGTTGCCAAAGGTCCGTATTCCTATATAAGACATCCCAATTATTTAGTTGTCTGTCTTGAAATTGTGGTACTTCCGCTAATGTTCCAAGCATATTTTACGGCTATATGTTTCACTATTTTAAACTGCATCATACTTTCAATCCGAATTCCGATGGAGGAAAAAGCGTTAAAAGAGGCGACGAATTATGAAGCATATATTCGACGGGAAATTGTATAAACGCTAGTTTTTTATTAGAAAAATAGAAGGGCTCTATGGGATTTTGCCATAGAGTCTTTATTTTTGATTTTTCGAAACCTTAAATAAATTCACTCGTATAATAAATATCTTAGTGAAGAAATGGAGGATACATATGGCAACATTGGATTTGAAACATTTCGGGCAATACTTTCTAAATAGTGAGTTTGAGGTTATTTATAAAGCAACTTCAAAAGAATTTCAGCAATTACTAGGGTTAAATGAATTTCAAAATCTTTGTCATACTTTTAATCAGGGCGTCTTACGTTATGAGAAATTTTCTGAAAAAGAATGGTTTGGTTCAACACAAGTGATATGGGTCGACCAAAAAAAGGAAAAAGGGATTCTGTTAGCCTATGACTCTAATCATGTGATTACGGTCTTTTATTTAAAGCCTTTACTTTCTTACGCTTCTGACCAAGACTTTACAAAAAACAACTATCGTCTGCCAATTTGTGATGATTGGTTCGTATTTTGGGGCGGTACGAATGAGTTAAATAATTATCATTATGCGTATGAAAACCAACGCTATGCCTACGATTTAGTTCGAGTTAAAAA
>JAZLIT010000088.1:0-19002 GCA_045617525.1 Solibacillus sp.
TTGCCTGCTTCGAAACGGCAAGTGAAACATTTTGCAATAATTGTTGTTGACTCATCATCATTGATAATGCTGCTATATCCATACATGCACCTCCTCATTTTTATATCGGCTTCATCTTTAATTAATCAACTAACAATCTACATTTTTCATAAGAAATATACCCTCAAATAAAAAAACACCTTGGTTCGCGTTAACGAAACAAGGTGTCCTTATAATTATATACGGCTTTCGATTTCTTGCCATGCTTCTTCAAAGCCAAGGCCTTTTTCAGAAGAGAAAACAAATAACGGATCAGTAGAATCCATCTGTAAAGTTTCTTTCACGACTTTCTTATGCTTATCCCATTTCCCTTTAGGGATTTTGTCAGCTTTTGTTGCTACAACAATTACAGGAATATTATAATGCTTTAAAAAGTCGTACATCATACAATCATCGTTTGTAGGACTATGGCGTAAATCAACAATCAGAACTACCGCTTTTAACTGCGGACGATCCATGAAATAACGCTCAATCATTTTACCCCATGCCGCGCGCTCTGTTTTAGAAACTTTCGCGTAACCATAACCAGGTACATCTACAAAAAAGAATTGTCCTTCAATTTTATAGAAATTTAACTGTTGTGTTTTACCTGGTTTCGATGAAATACGCGCTAACGCTTTACGCCCAATCATACGATTAATGAATGAAGATTTTCCCACGTTAGAACGGCCAGCTAATGCAACCTCTGGTAACCCATCCACGGGAAATTGTTCTGGTCTTACAAAACTGCCGATCATCTCGACATTATGGACTATCATTTTATTCAAACCCTCCATCTAGTGCGATTGCTAAAACTTGTTCAGCACTCGATACTAGTTTAAATGTGAGTTGCTCACGAATAGCCTCTGGAATATCATCAATATCACGTTCATTGTCTTGCGGAATAATAATTGTTTTTAAACCTGCACGGTGTGCACTTAAAGATTTCTCTTTTAGTCCACCAATAGGTAGTACACGACCACGAAGTGTAATTTCACCCGTCATCCCTACCTCACGTTTAATTGGCCTATTTAAAATGGCTGAAACAACAGCCGTTGTAATTGTTATCCCTGCAGATGGACCGTCTTTTGGAACGGCACCCTCAGGAACGTGAATATGAAGATCATGCTGCTCAAAATAGTCCACATCAACGCCTAATCGCGGCGTTAATGAACGAACATATGATAAAGCTGTTTGCGCAGATTCCTTCATCACATCGCCTAGCTTCCCTGTTAGTTGGAGTTTACCTTTACCCGGTGTTAATGAAACTTCAATTTGTAATGTATCTCCACCGACCGTCGTATACGCGAGGCCAGTTGCAATTCCAATTTGATCTTCTGTTTCAGCTTGTCCGTAACGGAAACGATGCTTTCCTAACATATCAACTAACACTTTTGGTGAAACTGTTACTTTTTTCTTTTCACCAGACACTATAATTTTTGCTGCCTTACGACAAACAGTTGCAACTGTACGTTCTAAGCCACGTACACCTGCTTCTCTTGTATAATAACGGATTAAATCTAAAATCGCTTCTTCCTTAAAGGCTATTTGCGTTTTTTTGATTCCATGTTCTTTCATTTGCTTCGGAATTAAATGATTTTTTGTAATTTCCATTTTCTCGAATTCTGTATACCCAGCAATCGAGATAATTTCCATACGATCTCGTAATGGACCTGGAATTGTACTTAAATCATTGGCCGTAGCAATAAATAAAACGTCCGATAAATCATACGGTTCTTCAATATAATGATCACTGAATGTATTATTTTGCTCTGGATCAAGCACTTCAAGCATTGCTGCTGAAGGATCTCCACGGAAATCATTGGACATTTTATCGATTTCATCTAGTAAAAATACTGGATTTGTCGTTCCTGCCTTTTTCATCCCTTGAATAATTCTTCCTGGCATAGCACCTACATAGGTACGGCGATGGCCTCGGATTTCAGATTCATCACGTACACCACCAAGTGATACACGCACAAATTTACGATCAAGCGTCTCTGCAATTGAACGGGCTAAACTTGTTTTACCAACACCTGGAGGCCCTGCTAAACAAATAATTGGCCCACGTAATGAGTTCATTAATTTGCGTACAGATAAATATTCAATAATACGTTCTTTTACCTTTTCAAGTCCATCATGGTCACGATTTAAGATTTCTTCTGCATAATTAATATCTAGTCTGTCTTCTGTTTTTTCATGCCAAGGAATTGACACAAGCCATTCAACATAGCTTCGAATAACTCCACTCTCAGCACTTGCAGCTGGTAGCTTCTCATATCGGTCAAGCTCTTTTAAAGCAACCTTTAGGGTAGATTCAGGCATAGAACTTGCTTCGATTTTTTTACGAAGCTCAGACACTTCAGCTGTTTTACCTTCACGATCTCCAAGCTCAGCTTGGATTGCCTTCATTTGCTCACGTAGGAAGTATTCCTTCTGTGTGCGCTCCATAGCTTGCTTGACTTTGACATTAATTTTTTTCTCTAACATCAAGATTTCTTGTTCGTCATGTAGGCGAATAATCAAATGATCTATACGTTTTTTTACGTTAGCAATTTCCAATACTTCTTGCTTTTCCGAAACTTTAAATGGTAAATGAGAAGCAATTACATCTGCTAAACGATTTGGATCTTCAATATCAACAACAGAATCAATTGTTTCTGTTGTAATTTTACTTGAAGACTTCGCATATTTCTCAAAATAAGTTAGTAAAGTACGCATTAAGGCCTCTGTTTCTACATCCTTATCTTGATTTTCCTCAAATGTTGAAACATCAACTTTTGTGAATTCATTACCATCAGTGTAATTTTCAATTTTAGCACGTTCAATACCTTCAGCCAAAATTCTAAGTGTTCCGTTTGGTAACTTTAACATTTGCTTCACATTCGCAATTGTCCCGATATCATAAAGATCGTCTTTTTCTGGAGACTCTACACGTAAATCCTTTTGTGTTACCAAGAAAATTTTACTATCTTCAAGCATCGCTTGCTCCAATGCTTTAATAGAGCGATCCCGACCAACATCAATATGTAAAACCATTGACGGAAAGACTAATAAACCTCTCAAAGGTAATAATGGTATATCTTTAATTGCTTTGCTCATGCGGGTATTCACCTCCATCCAGATCTGCACCAATTCAACCCGCGTTAATAATTAGTAGTATGTGTTGTAATCAAACATTTAACTATCATTTTTTTAAAAAGAAACACGAAGTGCAATAATTCGCTGGAAAATCCCTATATCAATGCGAAGTTTAGCCATAATTTTTGATTTTCAAGAAAAAGCTGGCCTATGACTTGTACAAGTCTAAGCCAGCTTTCAAAAAGTACATTTACATTTTATGCAGATGTTTTTGTATCAGTTGCAAGCTCTTTTCCATCTTCAGAAATAAGCTTCGGCTTTGACTTCCCTGTAATTGCATCGGCTGTAATAATACATTTTTTAATATCCTCACGGCTTGGCAATTCAAACATCACATCAAGCATCGTTTCTTCAATAATTGAACGAAGACCACGAGCACCTGTTTTACGTTCAATAGCAAGCTTCGAAATTGCGATTAAAGCTTCCGCTTCAAATTCAAGCTCAACTTCATCTAGCTCAAACATTTTTTGATATTGCTTGGCTAATGCATTTTTAGGCTCTGTTAAAATTTGAACCAGTGCATCTACATCTAATTGCTCAAGTGATGCTAGAACCGGCAGACGTCCGATAAACTCTGGAATTAATCCAAATTTCAGTAAATCTTCCGGAATTAATTGTGAAAGTAATGAACCCTCTTCATCAACTTTCGTTTGATTTGTGCCGAAACCAATTACCTTTTCGCCTTGACGACGTTTAATAATTTGTTCGATACCATCGAATGCACCGCCTACGATGAATAAAATGTTTGATGTGTCTATTTGTAAGAACTCTTGGTGAGGATGCTTACGTCCACCTTGAGGAGGCACACTTGCTACAGTACCTTCAAGAATTTTTAGTAAAGCCTGTTGAACACCTTCACCTGAAACGTCACGTGTAATAGAAGGGTTTTCAGATTTACGAGCAACTTTATCAATCTCGTCAATATAAATAATCCCTTTTTCAGCACGTTCAATATCATAATCAGCAGATTGAATCAGCTTTAATAAAATGTTTTCAACGTCTTCACCTACGTAACCAGCCTCTGTTAAACTAGTTGCGTCAGCAATCGCAAATGGTACATTTAGAATACGTGCTAATGTTTGAGCAAGTAATGTTTTCCCACTACCAGTTGGTCCGATTAAAACAATATTTGATTTAGATAATTCTACATCATCAATTTTAGCATTTGAATTGATACGTTTATAGTGATTATAAACCGCTACAGCTAACGCTTTTTTTGCGCGTTCCTGACCAATTACATACTGACCTAAAATCTCTTGAATTTCTTTCGGCTTCGGAATATCTTTGAACTCGATTTCCTCTTCAATGCCTAGCTCTTCAATAACAATCTCCGAACATAGTTCTACACACTCATTACAAATGTATACGCCAGGTCCAGCTACCATTTTACGAACTTGTTCTTGTGGTTTACCACAGAAAGAGCACTTTAAATTGCCTTTTTCATCATTAAATTTGAACAATTTGGTTCACCCCTATTCAAGCAACTATCTTACAAGATTATTTCATCTTAATCAAATATATTGACCGTTCGATGCTGATTATGTTGTTCGAGCTTATTATGTAAAGTTTATTATTAATGTGATAAAACAAGGCACAGTAGATCTGTGCCTTGTTTCTATTATTCACATTACGTTTTTTAACGTAAGACAATATTTAAAGCTATAAAATTATGCAGTGATTTTAGCGTTTTCAACTAATAATTCAACTGTTTTTTGAGTTTTAATGTCATTTTCAAGTACAGCTGTACCGCCTAAAGCAGTTTTGATTTGATCAGCAGTCATACCGAATTGTGCTGTCATTTTTTCGATTTCAGCATTGATATCTTCTTCAGAAACAGTAATGTTTTCTGCAGTAGCGATTGCTTCTAATACTAACGATACGCGCACACGGTTTTCAGCGTCTTCTTTCATTTGGCCACGTAAAGCAGCTTCATCTTGACCTGAGAATTGGAAGTAAAGTTCAAGGTTCATACCTTGAGATTGTAGACGTTGACCGAATTCTTGTAGCATACGATCTACTTCAGTGTTTGTCATTACTTCTGGGATTTCAACTTCTGCGTTAGCAGCAGCTTTTTCTACTAATTCGTCACGTAAAGTACCTTCTGAATCAGCATTTTTTTGAGCTTGTGTAGCTTCTTTGATTTTAGCACGTAAAGCTTCAACTGTTTCAACTTCTGGATCGATTTCTTTAGCGAAAGCATCATTTAACTCAGGAGTTACTTTTGTTTTAACTTCTTTAATTGTTACTTTGAAAGTTGCTTCTTTACCAGCTAATTCCTCAGCATGGTATTCAGCTGGGAAAGTAACTACTACTTCTTTAGCATCGCCAGATTTAGAGCCAATCAGCTGTTCTTCAAATCCTGGGATGAATGAACCAGAACCGATTTCTAAAGAATAATCTTCACCTTTACCACCTTCAAATGCTTCTTCACCTACGAAACCTTCGAAGTCGATTACAGCAGTATCGCCTTCAACGATTGCTTCATCTTCTTTTAATTCTAATTCAGCTTTTTTAGCTAATTCAGCTTCGATTTGAGCAGTCACTTCTTCTTCTGTTACTTCAGTAGAAAGTTTTGCAACTTCTAAACCTTTGTATTCGCCTAATTTTGGTTCAGGTTTTACTGTTACTGTTGCAGTATAAGTGAAATCTGTACCTTTAGCGAAGTTTTCAGTACCGTCGATTTCTGGGTAGTCGATTGGATCGATACCAGCTTCATCTAAAGCTACTGGGTAAGTTGTGTTAATAACGATTTCTAAAGCATCTTGGTAAAGAGCTTCAGCGCCGTACATTTTTTCGAACATTGGACGAGGCATTTTCCCTTTACGGAAACCTGGTACGTTAATTTCCTTAACTACTTTTTTGAAAGCTTGATCTAAAGCCTTGTCTACTTCTACAGCCGATACTTCAACTGTTAATAATCCTGTGTTACCTTCTTGTTTTTCCCATTTTGCTGACATATATATTACCTCCAAAATTAATTTACATATTTTTATCAAACAAATCGTTTATTACGATTTTGACAACTCTTTCAGTATATCACAGTTGTACGTAGTTTCAACATTTTTCACACTCAAGGTATTTCGCTCAGTTTTTCAAGTACTTGTATATAATCACTGATTTCATAATCATGTTCTTGTACCTTTCCGAACATCGCTTGCACATGATGAATGTACGTCAACGCAACATCTTCTGCATCGTAAGGCTTCCATTCAAACGGGTAGTTTACAATAGCATGCTTTGCAATTAAATGTTGAACAAGATCCTCCTCTGTTGGATCTTGTAACAGTTCGCGTTCAATAATAACCTGTATTTTTAAAAACTGCGGTAACTGTGTCGGTAATTTTAATGTTGCCGGATTTACGGTCATTTTATGTCCAAGTTTTTCTATGTGTATGTCCACCGATACTTCCTGCTCCACTAACAATATTAACAATAAACTTTTCACAAAAGGATGCACCGAAACTGTTTCAATAATTTCTATTAATGCAGCAGCATACGGTCGAATATTCACTTGAGATAAATCTTGGATAATCGTCATCTGATCTACCTCTGGTAACTGAATGAAAACTTCACGTTGTAACGACGCTTCATCAAATGATTCCTGATAGTCGATTTTCTCTTCTAAAAGTTGCTTATTCATGGCGATTTCCTCATTCAACGCTTGTAATCGTTGAAATTTCAAAACCTCATCTTTTGGAACTGCACCCTCTTCAAATAGGTTTTGGATAATTTTTTCAACCTGCTTAAATTGCTTTAATTGCATACAGACCGTTAAATACAACTCCATTACTTCGAAATAATAAACTGGTCTAAGTGCAATTATATCCTCACAAACATCCTTTGCTCGTGCAAAGTTTTTTGTTTCGTAAAGACAATGTGCATACATGCTTAATACATACTCGTCACCATCTGTATGTTGTAGGACTTGCTCAAACAGCTCTGCTGCATGTTTAAATTGGTAGCTTTGGGCGGCATCTTGCGCGTCTTTGATTAACTTATCTACCGTTCCTGGAAAAAGTACGATATTCTTTTTTTGATTATCTTCATTTTTATTCATATTAGTCACTCCATATAATAATGAAACAACTTTGAGCTGCTTCATTATGTTTATTTTACCTATGTAAATTTTTATATACAACCTTTTAGATAAATAATGTGCACTGACTTATTAATTACGTCTATTTCTCGAAAAAGCTCATTTTATTCCTATCAGCAAAAATGTAAGCTATACTTATTTTTAAGTTAAGTAAAAGGAGCAAAAATTTATGAAATATGGATTTATCGGTCTTGGTAATATGGCCAACGCAATTATTAAAGGAATGATTAATAGCAACGAATTCGATGCAACACAAATATACGGATTGAATCGCTCTCCAGAAAAAACGAACAAACTCGTAGCACAATTAAATATCCAAGCTACGGAATCAATCCAACAATTAGTAAATGCGGTTGACGTTATCGTTCTTGCTGTTAAACCCCAAAACTTAGAAGAAGTATTGCCTAGTATCCGCGAATCTTTACGTCCTGGTCAAATGATAATTTCAATTGCCGCAGGAAAAACGTTATCATACTTCGCCGAAAATTTATCAAATGAGCATTCAATTTTCCGCGTAATGCCAAATATCAACGCCGTGATTGGCGCATCAACGAGCTGTTATTCTACATTTTCAACAGGTACGGAAGAAAAGAAAATAGTAGAAAATTTATTTTCAAAGGTTGGCACAATTATTGAACTACCTGAATCACAATTCTCTACCTTCACAACAATCGGCTGTGCTTCACCAGCCTTTACGTATTTATACATCGATTCTCTTGCACGGGCTGCTGTTCTAGAAGGTATGCCAAAGGATTTAGCATTGCAAGTAGCGGCGAGTTCAGTATTAGGTAGCGCAAAAATGATTCTCGAATCGGGACAACACCCATGGTCATTAATCGACCAAGTTTGTTCACCAGGTGGCACGACGATACGCGGGGTTACTGCACTCCAACACAATCAATTCGAAAGCGCCATTTACAATGCTGTAACTGCTGTTTCAAATCGCGACAAAGAATTAAATCAAAAATAATAAAACGCTATTCACTTTCCTAGAAAATGAATAGCGTTTTTCCACCTCAATACGACACTAAAAATAACATTAAATAGCCTACGATTAGTAGGAAAACTATAATTATTTGTATAAAAATTGTAAATAATGCTTTCCCAATTGAAAAACGATGTGCTTCAGCAACCGCAGCCACTGTATTCACAAAGCTCCAAATTGAAAACACCATACTTCCAATACCCGCAATCGAGCCAATACTCGTTACCTTCACCAAACTATCCGAGGAGTAAAAAAATGATTGTGGTTCAAAAATCATCCACGCTAATGCAAAAGGTAATGCTCCAAATAAAGGAATACCTACTACCGACATCGCCCTGAACATTTCCTTAAATGTAGCAGTCCCACTCACAATTTTCCCCAAAAGCCACATAAATAATGCAACCAATCCAACAGATATAAATCCTACAACTGGTGAAAATACAACCAATAAGATTAAGAGTAGCCCTACCGATAACGTTGGATAAATATCAGTTTGCGCTGAATTTACTATAGAAGTTGCAATTGTAGTTATTGAAATCAAAAAAACCAAATACTTCCTACTCGCATGTTCAATCATATGGCGAGCAGTTAACTTAGGATGCATCCACCCTTCTTTTAACGGTTCAAATTTAGTGCTCATTAAAGTCCTCCTATATTTCACTTTATGTAACTCCCTAGGCTTTTAAAATAGTAAGCCAATCATTATACGAATTAAATAAAAAAGTATTTCAAGGACAGTCGTCATTTCACCTATATGGAATTATTATCTGTTTAATTAAAATAATTATTGCGAATAATTTACCTATTCTGTATAATCAATCTTGTTTTACAAAAAAAACACAAAATACTATTTATTAGGGAGCGTGACAAGGAATTGGGTAAAGCCTTGATTATTGGAGCTGGCGGTGTAGCTAGCGTTGTCGTACACAAATGTGTACAAAACTCAGAGGTATTTGAAGAGATTATGATCGCAAGTCGAACAAAATCTAAATGCGATGCTTTGAAGGAGAAGTTAGACGGTGGGAAAACCATCATTCATACTGCACAGGTGGATGCTGACAATACCGAAGAACTAATCGAACTAATCAACGGATTTAATCCAGATGTGGTAATTAATGTAGCCTTACCATATCAAGACTTAACAATTATGGATGCATGTTTAGCAACAAAAACGAACTACGTGGACACTGCGAACTACGAGCCGTTAGATACTGCTAAATTCGAATATAAATGGCAATGGGCTTATAAAGAGCGCTTTGAAGAAGCTGGTATTACAGCTCTTCTAGGTTCAGGCTTTGACCCAGGTGTGACAGGTGTATTCACTGCACATGCGCAGAAACATCACTTCGATGAAATTCATTACATCGATATCGTAGATGCAAATGGTGGTGACCACGGTCTTCCATTCGCCACAAACTTCAATCCTGAAATTAACATTCGCGAAATTACAGCGAACGGTCGTTTCTGGAAAGAAGGAGAATGGATTGAAACAAAGCCGCTTGAACACAAAATGGTGTACAACCTTCCTGAAATCGGTGAAAAAGATTGCTATCTTCTTTACCATGAAGAATTAGAATCTTTAGCAAAAAACATCAAAGGTTTAAAACAAATTCGCTTCTGGATGACGTTTGGTCAAAAATATTTAACACACTTAAACGTTCTTGAAAACGTCGGAATGACTTCAATCGAGCCAATCGAATTCCAAGGGCAAATGATCCAACCTATTCAGTTTTTAAAAGCTGTTTTACCTGATCCTGCAACGCTTGGTCCACTTACTGTTGGAAAGACCAACATCGGATGTATCGTTCGCGGACTTAAAGATGGCAAAGAAAAAACATATTACGTTTACAACATTTGCGACCATCAAGCTTGTTACCGCGAAGTTGGCTCACAAGCGATTTCTTATACAACAGGTGTACCTGCAATGATTGGTGCAATGCTTGTGATGAACGGCGAATGGCAAAAACCAGGTGTATGGAATGTTGAAGATTTCAATCCAGATCCATTCATGGACGCATTAAATATATGGGGTTTACCATGGATTGAAACTGAAAATCCAGAACTAGTGGACTTAGAATTCACATCGCAAGCAACTGTCGGAGCTAAATAAGCATGAAAACAATCGATTGGAAACAAGCTCCTTCTCCAAGTTTCGTGGTAGATGAGCGCTTACTCACAAAAAACTTAGAACTACTTAAATCAGTTCAAGATCGCACCAACTGTGATATATTACTTGCACTTAAAGGGTTTTCAATGTGGTCGACATTTCCACTTGCTCGTAACTACCTAAAAGGCATTACATCGTCTTCATTATTTGAAGCACGTCTCGGCTTTGAAGAGTTCGGCAAGGAAGTGCATGCGTACGCACCAGCATACGCAGACCACGAAATCGATGAGTATTTACAGTACATTGACCATATTGTATTTAATTCTTTCGATCAATTAGCACGTCATAAGGCAAAAGTACAAGCGAAGGACAAGCATATTTCAATCGGATTGCGTGTAAACCCAGGCTACTCCGAAGTTGAAACACCGCTTTACGACCCTTGTTACGTGAACTCTCGCTTAGGTATTCCTTTCGAAAGCTTCCGCCCCGACGAGTTAGACGGCGTTGAAGGCATCCACTTCCATGCGATGTGTGAGCAAGGCTCCGATGTACTTGAGCGAATTTTAATTCGTTTCGAGGAAAAATACGGCGAATACTTACATCAAATGAAATGGATTAACTTCGGCGGCGGCCACCATATTACTCGGGTTGATTACGATGTAGAACTATTAGTGAAGCTGATTAATCGCATTCAAGATACGTATGATGTAAAGGTTATTTTAGAGCCTGGCGAAGCAATTGCATTAAATACAGGCTATCTAGTAGCAACTGTCCTTGATACAATCCATAACGGTATGGAATTAGCCATTTTAGATACATCTGCTACATGCCATATGCCAGACACGCTTGAAATGCCTTACCGCGCAATGATACTCGGCTCTGGTTTACCGAACGAGAAAAAATATACTTACCGATTAGGTGGTATGACTTGCCTAGCTGGGGATATCATTGGGGATTACTCATTCGATGAGCCATTAAAAGCTGGAGATACACTCGTATTTACCGATATGGCGCATTACACGATGGTGAAAACACATATGTTTAATGGTGTGAATTTACCAAGTATTTGCCTTTACAACGATGAAGATGGCGTAAAAGTAATTCGTTCATTCCAATACGAAGACTACCGTAACCGCTTATCTTAAATAGAAATCGAAAAAACCGATATGTCTGATCAACATATCGGTTTTTCTATATATATAATTAATATAGCGTTAATTGTTTACGTCCACTTTCTTTCGAACGATATAGGGCTTCGTCTGCCTCTGCAAATAAATCTTCAAAAGGTATATACTCCCCCTGTGCTGAATGAGAAATCCCCATGCTAATCGATAAATTAAATACTCGCTTATTGTATTTGACTTCAAACTTATCTATCCCCATATAAATTGATCGAATTGCATTAAGCCCTATTTCAACATCACTAGTACGATGAATAATGACAAATTCATCTCCACCATAACGCGCTAGAAACATCGTCTCTTTATCAATCAATTCCATGCAATATGCAGAGAGCTGCTTTAAAATTTCATCACCTGTTAGATGACCATACGTATCATTAATCGTTTTAAAATAGTCGATATCAAATACACAGCAAATAATTGCATCGTTATTCATTGGCGCATTATTCAGCCATAAGGAAGTTTGTTCGATTAAGTATTTTCGATTATAGATACCTGTTAAATTATCAATTTCAGTAAGTTTACGCATATCCTCGTAATCTCTCTTCGTCAATTCACTATGGAAACTTTTTTCGCGGCTTTCCTTTAGATTTTCGATATAACCTTCATAAACTTGAACTAATAAATCCTTATCATTTAAAGCCTTACATATATCAATGAGTAGTACATACAAATCTTCCTCAGAGAAATATTGTTCCGTCCCTTTTAAAAGTTCTAAGCCATTTATTGCATATTTATAAGCTTGTTCATATTCATTCGCTTTCAAGCAATATTTAGCATAGTATTCAAAATACAAAGAGTGTGTCACCGGATAGACACCCAACATCGGATGTGTCGTCACATAATTTAACAATACTTTAACACGCTCTAAATCGCCCATAGCTAAATAAATATTTATTTCAACCAAATAGAGCTCTATATAATTGATATCATCATCACTCATATATGACAAATAATACTTTGCTTCTTTTAAAGCCTCTAACGCAACCTCAAATTTCAAAAGTTGCGACGCTACAATTGCAACATGCTTCTTTGCCGAAATAAATTTAATATATAATTTATTTTTCAGCGCATCTTCCCCTGCTAAATTGTAGTATTTAATTGCTTTTTCAGAATTCCCTTTATACATATATTGCAGCCCAAGTAGAGGGAAATAGTCTGTCCGTACAATAGGAAGTTGATACTGCTGGCATAAATGCTCATATTGATTCGTAAGTTCAAACGCAACTTTTAAATTACCTAAATTATAGTGGCAAAGCGCACTGGTTATATGGCATTTTAATAATGACCGATAGTCTCCAAGCAGTTCATAATCATTAATTAACACTTGGAGTTTTTGTAGACATTCCTCAAATTGAAGCTTAATCTTTAATGCTTCTACCTCCTTAAAAAGTGCATCTGCATCTACCTTTAAGACATCACGTTTTTCTTCGCTCAGTATCACCCTACTTACCCCCCTCTAACTACAACATAGTACAAATCGATTATTTTTATTAATTTCCGAACTTTTTTTCCAAATTAAAACAAACTATAACTAATTATATGAAATATTCCCTATTTTTTCAATATACAAAATATTATTTTTTTACCAATAAAATTTACTTTAATTGGAATAATTATATTTTCCCTATCAACACTCAAGTAAGCACCTTTCCCTTTCAGCAAGCAAGAGAATACGCCTTTATGACTATAGATTGAAGTGTGGACGTGCTTGGCTATTTTAAAGTTTACCTAATAATAATTTCATCACAGGCATATATATGATAATTGATGGAGGGATGACAAAATAATGATTTACGAGTAAACCACCCACATTCATTGTAAGGATTATTCCTAGAATTTTCTAATTTAGGTATCCATTTTATGTATTTTAGTATTACAATAAGGAAAAGTGTTATATTTTAACATTCAAAGGAGGAAAATCCATGTTAGTTAAACAAAAGCACGTAAAAAAAAGCGAAGTAACAACTGTTTCCACTACAGATAGCGGACAGATTGCTCTAGATCAATTGAACTCTTCAGGCTTTCGTTGTATTCCTGTTTTAAGCGAAGACGGTAAACATTTCTTTGGAAACATTTATAAGGTTACCTTACTAGAACGCTTAGTTGAGCATGGAAATCTTGATTTAGAAGTCGGTCAATTAGCCCAGGATCATGATGGCCACATCTCAGAAGAAAGTTCATTTTACGAGATTTTCCAGTCAATTAAACTCCTTCCATACTTAGCGGTCTTAAATTCAAGTGGAGAGTTTTCTGGTATTATGACACACGCACGTGTATTTGAACTTTTAGAAGAAGCATGGGGATATAAAACAGGTAGCTGTTCTTTAACAATTGCACTCCCTGACGCTGAAGGAATTTTAATTAAAGTACTTACTAAAATCAAAAAGCATGCAGCAGTGCATTGTATTTTCTCACTTGACGATGACAGCACATACTTCCGCCGCGTCCTAGTTACGCTAACAAAAGGCGCAACAGCGGATATTGTTTCTTTAATTGAGGCAGATCTATCAAAAGTCGGCGCTCGTATTATCGATACCGAAGTGTTTGACCCTGCAAGCTTTAACGAATAAAAGAAAACAGAAAACCAGAGCTATTCTAAAGAATCCATAGAATAGACTCTGGTTTTATTTATTGTTATATAATAAAGAATCCGCATTTCTTATTCCATGAAACCGAGTTCAAGATTTGCAACAGGAGCACGTGCCCTCAGAGTCATCGTATTTATCATGGAGACGATTCCACTGATAAGGTTGCGTTTGCGGCACCCATTCAGGTGAATCTTCCCAATCTTCCTGCCGCCCGAACGGCGTTAGATCAAGGTAACTCCAGTTAGTCCCCAAATGTTCAACCCCTCGAGCACCCGTTGAGTATGTCAGGAAAATCTGCTCCTTATCGCGATAAAAGACACTGCAGAGGTGTGTTTCTCCACCTTCCGTAGTTGCCCCAAAGTCGTAATTAAATTCATTCTCAAATGAGGAATACCAAGGTATTGTCCATCCCATTCGCTTCTTAAACGGTTCAATCTTCTTGACAGGAGCACGAGAAATCAAGACTAAGGATGTATCTCGTGCCTGCAAATGAGCCGGATGCCCCATATTATCAACTACCATTGAACAACCATCACATCCCTCTGACCAATCAGGATCAAACATAAAGTGATAAACAATAAGTTGGCGGCGTCCATCGAATAGATCCATTAGGTTCACTGCTCCATTTGACCCCTCAAAAACGTATTCTTTTTCGACCTTAACCATTGGTAGCCTGCGACGATCGGCAGCTAATGCGTCTAACGCGCGAGTTTGCTCCTTCTCCTTAACGAGTAGTCTCTCGCGTTCAACTTGCCACTCCTCCCACGATACGATTTTTGGTTCACTCTTTTCAGACATCCTCTTTTCTCCTTCCATGGGTTAATGTTATTTTATGATACCTTGCATGCAACACAGTCTTTTCTTGTGAGTTCTTCGCGATTGCACCCTATCCTATAAAGTCACACTTTTAACCAACTCGAATTAGACTTTTTTAAACAGGCAAACAATAAAATCTTCGAGACCAAATTCATTATGATATAAATTGTTGTACTGCATATCACGTATCTCAATTTCTTGAAAATCCGAAAAAAGCATTTGTAATTTGTCTCTAGAATAGCCTAAACCACCATGTAAACTTCGATCAATATAATATTGTTTGTCAGATAACGCTGATCCTCCGTACTTTCCATTTTCTTTGAATGCACTGATTGAAAAATAACCATTATTCTTTAAATATTTGTTGATAAATTGAATGTAGGATACTCTTCGATGCGGTGATAAGTGATGAAAACAACCAGAATCATATATGTAATCAAAATTTTGTGATTCCAACTTTAAGTTAAAGATGTTTTCACAAATAAATGTAATGTTTACATTTTGGACATCAGCTTGCTCCTTTGCCCAATCGATTGCTTGTTGTGATAAATCTACAGCAGTTACAGTACAACCTTTTTGAGCTAAATGAATAGCGTTTCTTCCATTACCACAACCAATTTCTAGTACATTGCGTGGTTGAATCATTTCACTGTCCATATACTTTACTAAATGTTCGTCTGGGCTATCGCAAAAGAACGGGATATTTTTTTCTTTATCTTGATAAAATGTATCCCAAAATTCAGTAGGCTCCTTTAATAAAGAATCGAGTAATTCGTATAAGTCATCATTATTTTTAACTAACATAATACTACCTCCCTTTTATAATATAAATTGTAATATAAAGGAAGTAATCTATTGTTACAATTTGTTAAAAATAAGATTAAATACCCCAACATACTGTAGTGGAAAGCACTTCAATAAAGGCATTAAATACGTCTAGCATTCATCCTATTTGAATAAAATGTTTAGTAGACAGTAATGAATGGTAATGGATGTAAAATGCGTATAAAGGATTTAAAGACGATTTAATCAAAGGTATAAAAATTATTTCGTTACAATTATTACAAGTATTACATTTATACATAGTTCCCAAGTCCTCGTTTGGTAACATTGCATAAGATGATTTAATTCCACATTGATCTTATTACAGGGAGTCAGTTGGATCCTAAACTATAAAGGAGTGACGAAGTGGAACAAATACAAAAGGAAAACATACATACAGCTTTATCAAAAAAGACAATTCAGTCGAGTTCGAGAGTAGCGATTTATTTATAAATCAATGTAAAAAGGATGATTATTAAATGAGTGTTATAGTACTGGATAACAAAAGAATTTTACTAAAAGGGATTAGTAGATATGAGTTAAATTCTGATGAGCTGTATTATAGAAATAATACAGAGGAGGAAAGATTTCTTTGCATATTCCTTATCAATCAGGATGAACTTTGGAGTGATTATAGATTCGAATATTTATATATTGAGATGTCTGATGGCAATTTCTATAAATATTTTTCTGATAAGAAATTAGATAATGTCATGACGAAAATGGCTAAATATTTTAAAGAAAAGGGCATTGGTAGGGAGGTAGATAATTGTTTTTATGATTATCGTTTTAATAGTTACAATATTAGTGATTATTTAGAAGGTATACTTGTAAAAGATGAGCATCTAGGACAAGCTGTTGAAAGTTATGTAAGAATTAGAGATACGTATATATTCGTTAATGAAAATATTTCAGTTATAGCGAATAGAATCGATAATGCTTTTGGAACTATATAAACATTAAAAAAATATTTCACTCGAAATGTCACTGTCACAGGAAGTTAGCGTAAAGAATGATCCAGCAAATGTTAAAAGAGTTGTGAGAGCGTGACTCTGAACAGACTAGTAACATCATGCCATATTAAAAGTAGATGAAATTGAAAAAACAAATAAAATCCCAAAAAATAACGACCTGGGCAGCTATTAAGGCTGACAAGGTCTTCAGTAGAAATTCCTTTTTATAGTTGTACGAGTCACCCTCTTTGAATAAGATGCATAGACATCATTTTAAGGAGGGCTATTTTTTGAATTCAATAGCTGCTTACATTTTTTTAGGTGTATCTTTGGCTGCGCCAATCGGTCCTGTCAACGCAGCGCAGCTAGATACAGGGATTAAAAACGGGTTTTTTCATGCTTTTATTTTTGGTATTGGCGCTTTAACAGCTGATATTATTTATATGACTATGGTTTATTTCGGGATTGGCCAAATTATCGAATATCCTCTTGTAAAAATAATTCTTTGGTCCTTTGGTTGTTTTGTTCTTACATATTCCGGGATAGAGAATTTACTTTCTCTACATAAAATTGAGATCGCTTTAAAATCCGGCAAAAAAACAATTCGACTAAGACATTCCTCATTATCAGGCTTTCTCATGTCACTGTTAAACCCACTTACGATTCTTTTTTGGCTGGGTATTTATGGTTCCCTTCTTGCTGAGACAAACAAAGTAAGCACGGATAATCAAATAATTATTAATAGCTTGGCCGTCATCCTAGGAATTATTTTGTGGGATACGTTCATGGCTACTATATCGAGTGGCGCCCGTAAGATATTATCAACTAAGTTCTTAAAAATCATTTCTGTCATCTCATCCCTTGCGATGATTGGGTTCGGTATTTATTTTGGAATTCAGGCTTATCAGGCTTTATTTTGAGATTCTTCCTTCTTCCATTTTTTTCGCATAAAAAAGACTATACTCCCGATTACTACCAGGAATACTAGACTGATAAAAAAGCCCGGACGACTTGTTGGGTGGAAGAGTGTTCCACTAACCGCTGAAACGACTAGTATCATTCCAATAATTCTTTTTACTTTATCTGAAGTGGTCGGTTCAATTAGCCTGTGATACATGACTAAAATAAAAAGCCAATTATAAAGAAGCATTAAGGCCGCAGCGGTCGTTATATATTCGTACACTTTATCAGGCAGTAACAAAGAGGTAACAATAGAAAGGACAAGTCCCGTTGATGTTAAAATAATTGCAGGTAGTGGCATTTTGAATTTCTTTTTCTTTTGTTGACTAAAAATTTTCGGAGCGTCCCCGTCTTCAGATATTGTAACAAGGATTGTGGTAACCGAAAAAAGGGATGCAGACATCGTTGAAAACCCTGCAATAATAATGGCTGCAGTAAACACATGCGGGAAAAATTCGATATTATGGACACCTGATAAAGCCTCAACAAACGGGCTTTTATTCTCTTTGAACTTATCATATGGCTTCAGTAATAGCGCCAATGAAAGTGCGGTAACATAAATGATGCCAAGTAGCCCTAACATAACTTTACCCGATTTAGGCGCATCGTCCTTATTTTTAAGATGGATGGCCATGACACCCATTACTTCAATTCCAGCATGAGCATAAAACGCGAATATAAGAGCGCTCCAAAATCCAATGAAACCATTCGGGAAAAATTCCGTTACAGTCCCGGGCATGTTAGGATTTGAATTTCCACCAATTACCCCTGTCAACGCTAAAATCGCAATTACAATAAACATTAAAATTGCTGCAATTTTCATTATCGCAAAACCGCTTTCTAATTTCCCAAATGCTTTTGCCCCGATAAAAAGAACAAGGAGACCGAGAACTGCATAAATGGATGCGAATATCCACAACTTAACGTTAGGAAACCAAAACCTACTTAATAGCGAAATTGCAGTAAGCTGACTTCCAATAATTAATATCTCCGAACACCAGTACACCCAGCCACTACTAAAACCAGCCCAACGCCCATACGCTTTTTTCGCATACGTCCGAAAAGACCCTTTCTGTGGATCTTTAGCAGACATTTTAGCTAATGCTTCAAACACGATATACGTTGCCGTTGCAGCCATTATAAAGGCTAGGATTATAGAAGGACCTGTCATTTTAATCGCAATACTGGTTGCAAGGAAAAACCCTGTACCAATGATACAACCTACCCCAATAAGGGATAATTGCCACCATTTAAGACTAGCTGTTTCGTCCTTGACACCCGACGCTTTTTTCCCCATTTCTACACCTCCGCATGATAGCCTTCCACAAAAAA
>JAZLIT010000089.1:0-9380 GCA_045617525.1 Solibacillus sp.
CACTTTTGCTTTTCATTATAGGAAACTATACCAATCAACCCAATTGCGGAAAAAATAACTGGAGCGATGAAACCATAATAGTATCCGTCCCCAACATTACCTGAAGTGGATTGGAAATAATCCAATATATAGCCAAAAATAATTGGTAGAAACACTGCACTTAGAAAGCCACCTGTATTCGCAAATCCAGAGACAATTCCGGATTCCTTTATAGGGAAAGATTGACGTACTGCTGCAAAGGTTAATGCACTTGCCCCAAAGCCAAATCCAATCAAAAAGAAAAGTATAAATAGTAATAAAAATGGTGGCTGCCCGAGACATAAAAAGAAAGTACACCAACTTAATAAAACAATACTATGAATGACAATATAAGGCTTTCTTATTGTATCTATTCGGCTTGAAATCCAACTAGATAGCGGAGCTCCAATTATAGCCCCGATTAGACCAATCATAATTAGCTGACTTGCATCTGAACGTGTCATTTCATATACATTCATCCCATAAGGCACTGCCCAAGAGCTGATAAACCCAATATAACCCCCAACTACCCCAAAATGGCAAAAGAATAGCGCCCAGGCTTGCCGGTTCGAAAATATTCTTTGTAGTAAAATGGATGTTTTTTCACGCTGTACGTCTTCTGCTAAAACTATTGGTTCATCGCCAAAAATTTGTTTCGTTTTCCTAATAAGTACAACGTAAAGCACAAAGCCACATACACATAGTAGTAGTCCCGCCGTGAAAAATGCCGATCTCCAACCAAGTAAATCTATCCATGCAGAGAAAGGAACTGTCGCCACTAAAAAACCTAGACTTCCTGTCATACCTGCAAGACCAATTAATCGCACAAACTCTTTTTTTTGGAACCAGCTTCCTAAAATAAGTACCACACTAACCCAAATGGTTGCATCCCCTAATCCAGTTAATGTTCTGGAAAAGAACAGCACAAATTCATGTGTACCTAGACTATAAATAATTGTACCTAATCCCGTAAGTATCGCGCCAATAATTAACAAAAAGTTTGGTCCATAATGGTCCGCTAGAATACCCATAGGAATTTGCAAAGTCGTATATACAAGAAATTGCATACTCGCTAATAACCCAATCGTAGATGCCGCTACACTGAATTCCAGCATCAATTGTTCTGTAATTAATCCCGGGGCGGTACGTTGGCTTGCCATTAACAAATAGGTAAACAGTACAGATACAAATACAATCCATCTGTATCTGCTATTTTGTTTTTCCAATAATTTATACCCCTATTAATTTTTACTTTCAATATATGAACTGAGTGGCGCTTTAAAACCTATGTATATCCATAGTATGTGTGAACGGAGAATCTTGCCAAATACCCCGTAGCCAGTGCACCTGGGCTACGGGGTATTTTTGGCTAGCGATAAATTTAAGGCCAATAAAAAAATCGGGGTCTCCCCTTGGCGAATTACCCGTTTCCTTATTACTTCATTTAGAAACGAAAAATGAAATACCTCTTTAATAAATTAAATTAGTGTGAAAAGCAGAAATGGATACTTGGCCATCCACTATCTAGACTTTTTCACCTATACTTTCCCTTTTTTACTTTTTGCAATTTCATCCTTCACTTCATCTTTAAGCTCTTTAATCGACTGTTTGCGTCGCTCATTTTTTTCGCTCATCTCTTCATATTGGCTGGGGTCTGCAAACTCCATACTAATTTCCTCTTGATTTAAATTTTCTTCGGTATTTCTAACAATGTCACGTATTCGATTCACATTACTCGACATGTCCTCTGGTTTGCGGTCTCTTGAATTAGACATGTTAACCTCCTAAATTACTTTTGACATTAAAGTTAGTGTGATTTTTTTTACTATTTTTATGCAAACCAATTTTTTCTAATAAAAATTTATTTTAATACTTAATAGGTAAAAAAAACGAATTGTAAAATTGGAATCCGTCAGCTCTCTTTCCATTTCACGTTAACGTCATGGCGATATTTACATATGTTATGTATATGTGACGTTTTACTTTTTAATAAAACCTACAGTAGAAGGTTACCTATATTTTTATGTATTTAAATTTAAGGAGTGAACACATGGGTGCTATTACAGGCGCGGAATATATTGATCGATTAAACCAGTTACACAATGAACTCTGGTTTGATGGTGAAAAGGTTGAGGGATTGGTGTCTGAGCACCCCTACTTTAAGGGATATATTCAGACAAAAGCTTCCCTTTATGATTTGCAGCATGACCCTAAAATAAAAGAAGAAATGACGTTTCAATCACCAGTATCAGGCGAACCTATTGGACTGTCCTATTTACAACCAAAGACGAAAGAGGATTTAAAGAAACGACGTATAATGATCGAGCATTGGGCAAGACATACTGGTGGTATTATAGGTAGAAGCCCTGACTATTTAAACTCTGTTTTAATGAGCTTTGCCTCTTCAGTGTCCTTATTAGAGGGAAAAGAGAACTGTTTCCCCGAAAATCTCCAGGCATTTTTTGAGTTGGTCAGAGAAAACGATCTATCTCTTACACATACATTTATTGCTCCACAGGTGAATCGCTCTCAATTTTATATTGAAGTAACGGATGAGCCGATTGCCGCGAAAGTTATTGCTGAAAATGATAAAGGAATCGTGATAAAAGGTGCACGTCTTTTAGCTACACAAGGTGGTTTAACCGATGAAGTATTAGTATTTAGTACTCCGGGCTCTATTTTTATTGAAGAACCCGTTTTTGCATTCGCCATCCCCTCCAATACGGAAGGGGTAAAATTTATTTGTAGGGATACATTTATCGGCGGCGACTCTACCTTTGACCATCCCCTTAGCTCAAGATATGAAGAAATTGATTCAATTGTCGTCTTTGATAATGTATTAGTTCCTTGGGAGCGCGTGTTTTATTATAACAATGATGAAGTAGGTAGAACATTTCTAATTCAAAGCTCTTTTCACCACTTTGCTATACATCAAGTATTGATTAGACAAATTGTAAAAACTGAATTTATATTAGGTATTGCTGAGCTTCTTGTAGATACGATAAAAGTAAGTGAGTATCAACACATACAAGAAAAGATGTCGGAAATCATTGTTGGGCTAGAAACAATGAAGGCACTGCTAGATAAAGCGGAGAATAACGCAGCACTAGATGAATGGGGCTATATGCGTCCAGATATTTTACCACTCAAGGTTGCCGGATCCATCTTCCCTAAAATCTATCCTCGTTTCATAGAAATTATCCAGTTAATTGGCGCCAGTGGCATGATAACATTGCCAACAGAAAAGGCATTTCAATCTGCAATCAGAGCAGATTTAGATCAATATCTTCAAGCAGCAACTAAAACAGCAGAGGAACGCGTGAAAATATTCCGTTTAGCTTGGGATTTAACAATGAGTTCATTCGGCACAAGACAAATGCAATATGAGCGGTACTTTTTTGGTGATCCAATTCGCTTATCAAGTGAGTTATATAAAGCTTATCCTAAAAAACAATATGTAGAGGTAGTTAGTAAGTTCTTGAATATAGAATAGAGCAAGTAAGGGCCATTTAAGAATTACTCAAAAGGAAAATTGCCTTGCTCGAAAGCTTATTAGATAATTGCTCCAACAGCCTCAATCCAGTTCGCGCTGCAATGGCATTAAGTTTGGGTCAATTATTTCCCTTGGATTATAACTGTTTACCATTTTTATAATATTAACTAAATCATATACATTGCATAAAATAGCTATACAGATTTTTAAAAAAGGATGATGTGAAATGACAGTGTTAATATGGTGAGAAATTTACTCGCAAGAACATGGACCCTTCCTACTGATGCAGATATAACTGACGACCGGGTTGATGATGGACTGGATATGGATCGATGGGAGAATGACGGCGGCAGAAGTCAGGATACTATACATGGACCCCGTCATGACTAGAAAAGTAATAACGGCTTTAGACTATTTTCAAATTTTAGGATAGAAAGACATTAAGAGAAGGGATCATTATATGACAAATTTTTATTCGTTTCATGGAACTGTAACGCAGATTTCTGATTTCATTACAGGTCAAAATGATAATAGCGAGGGTTGTTATAAATTTTTTACTTTAGAAAATGAGTTAGGGCAAATAGTAAATTTCGTAGTTTCGCCTTCAACTTACTTCGTCGACCACGAAATGGTAGAAGTAGGTGATCGCGTGACGGGATATTATGATGGAGATGCACCTGCTATTCTTATTTATCCTCCACAATATCCAGCGCTTGTCATGGCAAAGGATAACCCAAATTACAATGTAAAAGTTGATTATTTTAACAACCAATTGACGAGTAGTGATGGACAATTACAATTAAATTTATCTCCTAATACTGAAATAATATTAATAAATGGACAACGCTTTTCAGGGTATCCAGCAAACCGAGATTTAGTTGTTTACTACGGAGCTACCACAAGAAGTATTCCCGCTCAAACCACACCTTATCGTATAATCGTTTTATGTTGAACATTATAAGTTTACTATTTTACTACTTCCATTTGTGTTTGCTGAATTTCTTATTCTCATTTTAAATCCTCCTATGCAATTCAATTAGCGAATAAAAATAATTTTTAAAAAAAGAACATATTTCTTATGTAGAAATACGTTCTTTTATATTTTTTCTTTTAGATTCAAGTTAAGACTTAGCTATAGTTCATTCTACTGGCTGGCCTAGCTCAACAGTGTTTAAATCAAAGCTATCAAGTAATGCACGTACTTCATCCGTCGATTTCGTGTTCATTAATTGATTTCTTAATTCGCCTGCGCCGCGAAATCCTTTAACGTAAATTTTAAAGAAGCGATGCAATCCTGACATTGAACGTGGTAATTCCTCCGCGAATTGGTCCTGTAAATCAAGCTGTAGTCTTAGCAGATCAAGATACTCCTCGGGGCTATGCTCTCTCGGTTCCTTTTCAAATGCAAACGGATTTTTAAAAATACCTCGTCCAATCATGATACCATCGATGCCATACTTTTCTGCAAGCTCCATGCCCATTTTACGGTCAAGAATATCTCCATTAATTGTTAACATTGTATTCGGTGCGATTTCGTCACGCATTGCTTTAATTTCCGGAATCAGTTCCCAGTGTGCATCAGCTACGCTCATTTCTTTTCTTGTACGTAAGTGGATTGAAAGGTTCGCAATATCTTGCTCTAAAATATGCTTTAACCACTCTTTCCACTCATCCAATTCTTTATAACCTAGTCGTGTTTTCACACTAACAGGTAATCCACCAGCTTTTGCTGCTTGAATAAGCTCAGCAGCAACTTCAGGACGTAGAATTAGGCCACTCCCTTTACCGCGACCAGCAACATTTGGCACTGGGCACCCCATATTAAGATCGATTCCTTTAAAGCCAAGCTCCGCCATGCCAATACTCATTTTACGGAAGTTTTCAGGGCTGTCTCCCCAAATATGCGCCACCATTGGCTGTTCATCTTCTGTAAACAGTAAACGTCCACGCACACTTTTCTGACCTTCTGGATGACAATAGCTTTCCGAGTTAGTGAACTCTGTAAAAAACACATCTGGTCTACCTGCTTGTGCTACAACCTTACGAAATACAACATCCGTCACATCTTCCATTGGTGCAAGCACAAAGAATGGCTTCGGTAGATCCTGCCAAAAATTTTCTTTCATATTTAAATTCAAATCCTCTCATTATGTCTACATAGTCGAATCTCATCAAAATTAAAATGAATCAATCTCTTTAACACGTATGCCATGTTTTAAAAACATTAAAATACGCCAAGAAAGTCAGGAATATATGTGGACATTCCATATATTTATTGGTTAAAGGTATTAAATCATTTTTAAAGTATAACTTAGCTTGATTATTTTATCTTCATATAGTGTCCTCATCAACTAGATTTCCGTATTGAAAGAAGATATCGTGACATAGCTTTGTTATTGAACGCTACTTTTTGGAATGACAATTTAAAAATAACGATTTCATTTTATCCTTTTTATAAATTATATCCCACTATATTAGCTTGATTTTATGTGAAGTATAAAAGTAAACTAACTCCAACCAATCCATAATTTTAATCTAGCTAAAAAACCGGTGCCCCAATGGACACCGGTTCATTAATTAAGGATTTAATTTATTTTGTTACATCATCTATAATGAATTGCATTAAATGCATATTGATGGTCAATAAATCTTAGACAACCTAACCTATATAAACACTTTCGCACGTTCCAGGAGCTGGTTCGTAAAAACAATGTTGTTTAAATTGACCAGTAAAAGGTTGGCCGTACCATGTCGGAGGGCACTCTCCAAATGGATTAAAGTACCAAAGTGCATATTTTGCTGGGTGCTCCCTCCAAAAATCCAATGTTTGTTTTGCTAATCTTTTTTCAACAGGTCGTGCTCTTTCATAAAATAAATTCCCTTTTTGAACTGCTTCAAAAGAATAATTTCCTCCCTGTACCTGATAAATCACCTGTTCGATTGTTCTTACGTCACCAAAGTCTAAACAATCTGCTACAGCACGATTAACAATCACATTCCCTACATATAACATCCCTTGTTGTCCTTCACCTTCAGCTTCCGCTCTCATCATCCTTGCCACTAAGGCAATATCTGCATCTCGGTATTTCACTCTTGGCATTTTTTCACCTCTAAAATATAATATGGAAAAAAGCAATTATTGATACTGATATTTATTGGAAAGCGTTTTTAATAAGGATAAAATTTTGGTGAATTCATTTAGTATTAAATGAAGTAGGCTGTAGTCTTACATAAATTCTTAATCAGTGGCCAGCGCTGTAATTATAGCTCCAACTGCTTCTATCCAGGCACCAACAGCATTCATCGTAACCCCTTCTATTGCATCAGTATCAACAAACACTTGAATTGCAGTCCCAATAAATTGAATTATATCTCCTGTATTAGATATAGTTTCTATAAGTGTTTGTTTCCCTTGCGTATTAATAGTGACTCCTATCCCCACTAATTGAAGAAGGTCTCCTTGCTTTCCTAAAAGTTGACTAGTCTGCTCATTTTTATTTAGGATTCCTGCTACAACAGCCACATTCCCTATCGCTTGAATTTGCTCTCCAACTCGATTTAGTAATGCTTCTTCACCCTCTGCGGCAATTGCGCTTCCTCCAGCTTCTAATATATTTCCAATTAAGTTAAAGTCCGTTAGTGTTTGCTGGGTAAAAATAGTTGAGGGTGTACTCCCGATTGCAGTTATAATTGCTCCAACAGCTTCAATCCAGTTACCTGCAAGAGCAGTAATGTTTGATTCATTTGTTTTACTTAAGCCACTTGGTTTTCGAGGTGTTGTAGGGAGTATTAAGTTATTCAAATTGTTCTTTTGTTTTTTTGAATTTTTACGGTTATTTGGGTTATTACGGTTCTTCATCTTTTACCCCCACTAATCAATAAATTGAAGCATACACCAGTATATGACTTTTTAAATAGACTAGTTAGACCTTTTTAATGAAGAATTCCACCAGATTTAGTAATATTTTTCACAATTGTTTAAAATATTTTTATCAGTTCATCAAATTTCTCTATAGTATAATCATATTCCATTACTTGTCCGAATCCATATTTGGCATAAACAAATGGAATCCCAGCATATCTTGCTGCATTCAAATCACCTACTGTATCCCCTATATAAATAGGAGTGAAGAGGTTATTGCGTTTGATTATTAAGTTAATGTTTTCTCCTTTTGAAAGTCCAGTTCTCCCTGGATTTTCATAATCTAAAAAATACTTTTCTAGGTTATGAAACTCATAAAAAGACTCAATGTATCCATCCTGACAATTGCTTACGATGAAGAGCTTGTATTTCTTCGAGAGTATGTTCAATACTTCCTCAACATTAGGATAAAGGTTGCCTCCTTGTTTCTTTATGTAGCCTCTTTCAGCATGACAACACTCATTTATCACTTGTTCACGGAAATCCTCATTTAAATTAGGGAACAGCTTTTTACTGATATCATGCATTTGTAGCCCCATTGTTCCTTCGAAGTCGGCTCTTGTTAATTCTTTTTTAATCTGACTATGTCTCTTAATACAGCTATTCCAAGCATTAAGAACGGTATCAATCGGATCCCAAATAGTTCCATCTAAATCGAAAATTATACTATCCATTAAGGGTTTCACCTCTATTTTTTTAAATCCAACAATCAGCTGATTACTAATTGTTGCTTTATCAATACATCTAATCCTACTGGATAAACTATTTTTCGTTGATCAAAGATATCATCAAGTGATATCCATTTTGCGATGGTAATTTTATCACCTTCAGTTACAGTAAAAACCTCATGCTTATATAACTCTTCATTTTTAAACTTAACGGTATACATCAATGTTATTTCATGCCCGATTTTATTAGCAATTTTATAAATGTTTTCGATACAATCTATGTACTTAATTATTTCGATTTCTGCCCGAATCTCCTCTTTATATTCTCTAACTAATGCATCCTCAGACCGTTCGCCTAATTCAGGTTGTTCCGCCAACTGGTCTGTAATAAACGCCACTTCCTTGAGAATGTAATCCTATCTGCTCTTCTAACAATATATAATTCCCTCTAAAAATTAAGCCTAACGTATTTGCTCTAGGATTCATAATCCATAATCCATCTCCTTCTGATAAGTTGGTACTAAACTGCATCTAAATTGTTTAGGACATTTTTTGTTAAATAGTTGTACTGGTATTCATTTGTATCTGAAAATGCATCATCTCTATTGGAAGGCATATCCATGTAATCAATTTCTTCTTTAAATTGTGAAGCTGTAAAATCAAATCGAGTACCTTCGATAATATTGTAGTAATGCCACCCATCAGGCAACTTGGTTTTCTTTATTTCACCACCCAGTAAATCATTTATTACTAATGTTGTTACTCCGCATTGACCTTTTGCAGGGTTAACATCACTCCATTGCGAACTTGATTCTAAAGACCATGATTTTAATACTGCTTTTTTTAATTTTTCTATTTTTAATTGTAGAATGTTTCTCATTTTTTTATCCTCTTACTTTCCAATCAAATTTATATCTAGTAATAAATTCAACAAAAAATACCGAATCCCTTTTTTTGAGAGATTGATGGAAAACATTTATCCTGCATAAAAAATACGCCTAGGAATACAGTTATAGTATTGCTTTTTTTTGCTGTAAGCTAGCCCTGGTGAATACTTATTTTTAGGAGGTAAACATTTGTCTAAGCCAATTGATTTCAAGGTTTATGCAGAAAAAATACCAGAACCAATTCGCGAAGACGGCGCTGGTGCGACAGATCCTGGGCCACGTGATATTTTGCGTGCACTAGAAAATCCAGATATGCTCGTGCCACCAATTACAGATGCAGGAACAGTGCCAAATTTACGATTTTCTTTTTCCGATACGAATATGACGTTAAA
>JAZLIT010000090.1:0-1205 GCA_045617525.1 Solibacillus sp.
ATCAATTAGTGCATCTGGCGCCTCTGAATTTCCCGATGCTTTTCGCCGCAGCTGGGAGCTTTTTACGACGTATTATATTGATGAAATGGTTGATTTCCGTGCATTATCACTTGTTGACCTTGGTGATGTTACACTCCATGCTACTAGCGTCAACACAAGTCATTCAAATATTGAGACTGCTATGACAACAGTGCTCGAAAAACATCCCGATAGCCTACACACAACAATTGGCGGCGACCATTCGATTACTGCACCGATTGTCCGAGCACTTGCCAAAAAGTATCCAGAAAAGAACATCGGCATCGTCCAATTTGATACCCATTTAGATATGCGTGACTTCGCGAATGGCCGCACGAACGGCACCCCTATTCGCCAGCTCGTGGAGGAAGGTATTGTGAAAGGACGTAACGTATTCAATATCGGACTACACGGCTTTTACAATGCACCATCGTTAATTGAAGCCGCGACAATGCACGGTATCAACATTATTACACTAAAAGAAATGCGCAAAAATGGCGTTAGTCACACAATTGCGCACGTATTCGAGCAACTCGAACGCAACGTTGACATCGTGTACATCACAGTCGATATTGACGTACTCGATATCGCCTATGCCCCTGGGGTTCCTTCTGCAACACCCGGCGGCATGCGTTCAGACGAGCTATTCGAGCTATTATTTGAAGTAGGGAAACACAACATTGCCGCGATTGACTTCGTTTGCATCGACCCACTCCGCGACGTCGCAATGCAAACAATCAAAGCTACAACTTACTCATACTTAACATTTATTGCCTCAACTTATATGCATCATTTTCGTGATAAGTAATTTTTTATACACAGCAATTGCTCACACATAAAAGGACTTAGTTCGCTTAATGAACTAAGTCCCTTTTTTTATTAAACTTGCTTTCATAGCATTTCCCTTCAACTTTTCTAATTGTTTTGCTGAGGATACAACTCTTATTTCAGGATTTCCTTCATTCGCACCTAAAATAAAATCATCAATATTTACGCAGAGTAAGCAGCAATTTCTGTGTACTTTTGCGTACATAGTCATCAAGTTGAGAAAAAGCATGTTCAATCGCCTGTGTATGCGTTCCAACAATTTTACACACAAAACCAGCATTATCAATAGTTGATATTCCAATAATACAGTCTGGCATTGTCCAATTTTCTAGCCACTCATAGAATTCTAGCGGTAATCT
>JAZLIT010000091.1:0-3192 GCA_045617525.1 Solibacillus sp.
AAACTGAAATCATTACTCGTCGAACTTGTAAGCGCTGCTAGAAGAATAGCCGAAACCATTGTGGCAGTCGATGATTTTTTACGCATTCCAAAAAATAGTGGAATTAGGCTTAACCCTGCCGATGCAAGCGCACCGAAAAAGCTAGTCATTAGATAGGCTAAAACATTCCCTACACTAATCGTTTCAGGAACAATATGGATTAAAGGGTTTAGTAAATAAACGCCAACTCCTATAAGCAATGATGAAAACATAATTGTTGTAAAAGTAAAGACTATAACAATGAGTAGCTTCGAAAACAAAATCTTCTTCCTGCTAATGGGGTAGGTAAACATAATACTCATTAAATTATTTTTATATTCATCAATGATTATTTTGACCATAATAACTGATGAAAAGATAAGAAATGTCACTCGAATTAAAGAGTCACTAATCATCATGACCGTTTCAAAATCTTCTAATTGAATATTTGATTCCATTTTTTCTATAATAAAAATCATACCCATAAAAGCGATAATACTTATATTTGCAATTAGGACACCTAACCAGTAATTATAGAGCTTATATTTCTTGATTTCTAGGTAAGTTAGTTTAAGCAATTACCCCACCCCCATTGATCATTTTCATAAAGTAATCTTCTAATGAATGTTCTTTCTTATTAATTTTCGTTACAAGAACGTCATTCAAAATAAGCGCTTTTAAAATTTCTCCTTCACCTATTACCCATTCATATATGCGGATTGTTTGAGTATCGATTATTTTAAAGTTTGTGATTTTTAAAGTTTCATTGATCACAAATACTGATTTCTTTATATCATCGACTTCTAATTCTATATAACCCACATTTTCTGATCGAATATCCTCCATTAATACTTCATTAATGAGACGGCCATCTTTAATAATCGCAATGGTGTCTGCAATTTTTTCGATTTCACCCAGATTATGACTTGATATCAATATTGTCATCCCATAGTCTTCTTTCAAAATCTTGAAAAGCGTCCGAATTTCTTTAATTCCTACCGGATCAAGACCATTTAATGGTTCATCAAGTATTAATAATTCCGGTTTTGATAGTACGGCCCTTGCAATACCTAACCGCTGCTTCATTCCTAAAGAAAAATCCTTTACTTGTTTGTCTTCAAAATTGTTAAGTTGAACCATTGCGAGAGCAGCATCGATCCCAGCTTTGTCATAGTAGCCAATATATTCACAGTGAAGATTTAAGTTTTCTTGAGCTGTTAATTTTTCATAAAATATGGGGTATTCAATGATATTGCCGATTCTTTTGAATAGTTCATAGGATGTGGGCGTTAATTTTTGATCAAAAACGAGTATCTCTCCGTTTGATGGCTTTACTAAGTTCAAGATCATTCTCATGATTGTGGTTTTCCCTGCACCATTCGGGCCTAAAAACCCATAAATTTCTCCTTTCTTAACATGTAAGCTAACATTAGAAATAACTTCTTTATCTTTATAAATCTTGGTCAAGTTCTTTGCCTGTAGTATATAATTCATTTTCCCGCCCCTTTCATAATTCAATTGTATCCAATAAAACTCTCCTTTTTATTAACCATTCCTTACGAATTTCTTACTTTCCGAAAATAAAAATAGTTGGGATACTTAACATCTATTAGATATTAGGTATTCCAACGAAATGCTTAACCTATAAATCTATTTAATTTAACAGTGAAGGCCGTTCTATGATAAGGCGTACTCTCTAATAAAATTTCTCCACCCATTTTCTCCACTAATGTTTTCGTAATCGTTAAGCCAAGACCGCTTCCTTGGTAACGGCTATTTCGAGAATCATCCATCGTATACATCCGATCAAATACATGCTCTTTATGTATTTCATCTATCCCCTTGCCTTGATCCGATACTACAATATAAATATGCTCCTTATCAGCCTTTAACTCTAAGCCTACCGTTTTTCCATCAACTCCATATTTAATGGCGTTTGATAGTAAATTATCGAGAACTCTCTCCATTTCTATTGTATTTACTAATGCATAATAAATATTTTCAGGAATTAAAATGGATACTTTAAAATCTTTACTGGACAATATATCATAATAATCAAGAATTTTTTTTCGACATATTTCATTTATATTAACCTTTGAAATTTCTATCGTCTTATCTTCTGATTCAAGCTTTGCTAATTCAAAAAACTTATTGATTAATCCGATGACCTCTTCAGCCTTTACATTCACGATGTTTAACATAGAATTCAATTTTTGCTGATTTAGACTTTTATCATTTGCAATCATTTCTGTGTATCCAAGAATGACTGTAAGTGGTGTTTTAATATCATGTGAAATGTTCGATAACATTTTTCTCATTGAGCTTTCAATACGATTATAATCAGCAGCAATCATTTGGTTGTAATCTAATAAACGATTTATTTGCGTTAGTACAGACTGTATCTGAGTATTATCTGTGTAAAGCAATAATTTTTCAGCGGTTTTTTCTTGTATAATTTGTTGCAGCTTCAAATGGATATATTCCAGTTGTCTGTAAGATAACGCACGTTTCATATACAGATAGATATTTAAACTAAGTGACAGTCCTAAAAGAATGAGGATAACTACCATATTATTAAAATTCCCCCAGCCTATAGCCGATCCCCCATAATGTTTGAATATACTTAGGGTTTGAAGGATCCTCCTCTATCTTTTCTCTAAGCCTTCTGATATGTACATTGATCACATTCATATCTTGCACGTACTCAGCCTGCCATACTAGATTATATAATTGCTCCTTCGTAAATACTTGTTTCGGCTTCGTCAAAAATAGGTTTAAAATATTGAATTCAGTTGCTGTAAGTTTCAAATTTTCACCGTTTTTTTTCACAGCATAACCTTCCATATCGACCACTAAATCACCTATTTTAATGATTTTTTCTTGCTTGTTTGAAACTTCAGCAGCATAATTTGTTGTTCTTCTAATGAGGGCTTTAATTCTGGCAATCAATTCTATCATTGAAAAAGGTTTTGAAATGTAGTCATCGGCCCCCATCCCGAGTCCTACTGCTTTATCTACATCATCACCTTTTGCAGACATAATTAAAATTGGAACTGTACTATTTAGTCTAATAACCCTTAGACATTCCAGTCCATCAACTTTAGGTAGCATTAAATCTAAGAGAATTAAATCAAAGTCCTGCTCACGAGCCATGACGTCTAAAGCTTCTTCGCC
>JAZLIT010000092.1:0-3629 GCA_045617525.1 Solibacillus sp.
GTAGTTGGCACTATAGATGTTTTTGCTTTCACCTTTTCCACTAGGGTAGAAGTTTGTTCTTTCAATTGATTTGATATTTGAACTGTTTTTTCCTTTGCAGTGGAAGATAATTCTACGCCTTTTTCCTTCAAGCTACTCGCCTGTGTTATAACGTCACTACGTAATTCTACACCTGTCTTTGGCGCAAGTAATAATGCTGTTGCTGCCCCTACAAGTCCACCGACTATGGTTCCAACTACAAAATTCTTCATACCTAATGATTCCTCCCCGTAAATTGACTCATTCGTTTCAGCAAATTCTTGAGGTGTATGGTGTTTAGCTTTTCCCATCTAATGAACGCCTCCTTATTTTCTTTTTAGAAATCCTAATTTAGAAGGTTTTGACGAAGTTGAATCTTCATATAGGGTTGAATCATCTTGCACAGTAGATTTTTTCTGATTCCACTGACTAGCAATACCCATTGCAACATTACTCCATTGAACAATTTGCGCTATTTTTTCTTCATTTTTCCCAACTTCATTTGAGATTGATGTAGTAATACGTTGCACCGAGCTATTTAATCCATTTACTGAATCACCCATGCCCTTTACAGCTTGTACAACTGAATTAAGTTTTTCAGACTTTTGGGAAATGTCATCTGCTAATGAATTCGTTTTCGTTAATAACGTCGTCGTTTCACGCGTAATCCCTTCCATTTGACCCTCAATACCAGCCACAGTACCTGCGATATTGTTTAATGTTTTTTTCAATGAAAACATTGTTATACCGATGCTTACACATAATACTAAAAAACCTATTGCAGCAATTAAAGCCGCGACATAAAGAACAACTTCCATTCAAAAACCTCCTAAGCTTTATAGTTGTAGTATTTTCGACAAAAAAAGTGGATATCCTTTATTTTCCTACTATTATTTTAGAAAAAAAGCTTAGCCAATATGGACTAAGCTGTTTCACCATTCAATAATTTTTCAAATGCACGTTGGAATTTTTGAATATCTCCTGCACCCATAAATAAAAATACCGCATTTTCATGTTTCTCTAATAAATCAATTGTATCAACTGTTAATACTTCGCTACCTTCAACTAAATTCACTAAATCTTGAATCGAAAGAGCACCAACCTGCTCACGAGCAGATCCAAATATATCACATAAATACGTTTTATCAGCCGGAATTAAACTATCTGCAAATTGTTGTAAAAACGCCTGTGTACGTGTGAAAGTATGTGGTTGGAAAATAGCCACTACCTCACGATCAGGATATTTTTGACGAGCTGATTGAAGGGTCGCTGCAATTTCTGTTGGATGGTGAGCATAATCATCTACTAGAATATCTTTCCCAATTTTCGTTTCAGTAAAACGTCTTTTTACGCCACCATACGAATTAAATCTTTCTTGAATAATTGACGCTGGAATACCTTCGTAATGTGAAAGTGAGATGACAGCTAAAGAATTTAATACTGTATGATTCCCGAATAACGGAATTAAGAATTTTTCATAATATTCATTACGTACATAAACTTCAAATTCTGTACCTTCTGTAGTTACAACAATATTACGTGCAGAAAAATCATTTTCAGCATCGAATCCGTAATAAACGACCGGTACATTTGCTTGGATACGTTGTAGATGTTCGTCATCACCGCATGCAATAATCGCTTTTTTCACTTGTAATGCTAGCTGTTGAAAAGCGCTAAATACATCTTCAACATCTGCAAAATAATCTGGATGATCAAAGTCGATATTCGTCATTACTGCATAATCAGGTGTATAAGCTAAGAAATGGCGACGATATTCACACGCCTCCAACACGAAATACTCAGCATCTGACTTACCAGAACCCGTTCCATCACCAATGAGGTATGAAGTTGGCATATATCCACCGATCACGTGACTCATTAAGCCCGTTGTCGATGTTTTTCCATGTGCACCAGTAATCGCAATTGACGTACGATTTTCTATATATTGCCCTAAAAATTCATGATAACGAATTACCGGTACGCCTAACTCTCGCGCACGAATAAGTTCTGGGTGTGTATCTGGAAATGCATTACCGGCAATTACCGTCATATTTGTATCTATATTATTTTCATCAAATGGTAAAATTGTAATGTTTCGCTCACGTAACGGTTTTTCTGTGAAAAATTCAGTTTCAATATCCGAACCTTGTACTTCTTCACCAGAATCAAATAAAATTTGAGCAAGCGGGCTCATTCCGGATCCTTTAATTCCTGTAAAATGATATCGCGTCATAATATAAAACCTCCTAGGATTCTTTAAAATCCCATTAATAATCAATATGATTGTTGATTCTTTAACCAATTTAAATAAATATTAAAGTTACATTATTATATCACTTTTTACACCCAACAATAAATGAACGACTATTTAGATAGTTCTGAAAAAATGAGGATATTCCTAGTTGTTTTGAAATTTCAAGCACCAACTAGGAATTTCCTACCTATTTCACAAATTATATGTCAAAAATAAATCAACTAAATGTATCTTCAAGCACAGTCTCTGTAATATAAACATCTCTTGGCTTGCTGCCTTTTTGCTCAGAAATAAACCCTTGGCTTTCTAACATATCTATTAATCGAGCAGCACGATTATACCCGATATGGTAACGGCGTTGCACGGCTGAAGTTGATGCAGAACCTTGTTCAAAAACATAACGGCATACTTCTTCGAATAATTCATCTTGCTCATCTAATATCTCACTCTTTTGAACAAGTTCTTCCGATTTGAAGATATAATCTGGCTCGCCTTGTGCTCGCACATATTTAACTACCTCTTCAATTTCCTCGTCCGTTACATATGTTCCCTGAATACGTTGTGGTGAATTCATTCCGTTTCCTAAATATAGCATATCCCCACGCCCTAATAATCGATCTGCACCAGGCTGATCAATAATTGTACGAGAATCAATTTGCGAAGAAACGGCAAAGGCAATTCGCGTTGGTATGTTCGATTTTAACGTACCTGTAATTACATCTACAGATGGACGTTGTGTTGCTAAAATCAAATGAATTCCACATGCACGGGCTTTCTGTGCTAAACGACTGATGGCAAGCTCAACATCTGCTGGTGACATCATCATTAAATCAGCTAACTCATCAATAACGATTAATAAATAAGGTAGCTTTTGCGCATACATTTTATTCTCATCACAAAGCTTATTATAGCGTGTAATATCTCGTGTACCAGAATGCATAAATAACTGGTAACGACGCTCCATTTCATCTACAGCCCATTTTAAAGATTCCGTGGCCGCTTTTACATCCGTAATAACAGGACACACTAAATGTGGAATATGATTAAATGGTGCCAATTCAACCATTTTAGGATCAATAAGCATTAGTTTTAATTCATGTGGTGCAGATTTGTAGAGTAAACTCACCAAAATTGAGTTAATACAAACTGATTTACCTGAACCTGTTGCTCCTGCAATTAATCCATGTGGCATTTTTCGTAAATCAAGCGTTACAGGCTTACCATTTAAATCTAAGCCTAGTGCCGCTTCGAGTGGTGAATCTGATTTAGTAAATTCATCTGAATCTGTTACCTCGGACAACCTGACTGCACGAGAGACACGATTTGGAATTTCAATACCGATTGAACGTTTGCCAGG
>JAZLIT010000093.1:0-5124 GCA_045617525.1 Solibacillus sp.
GTGAAAAGCTATATGACTTACTACAACCATTATAGAGGGCAATGGAACCTAAAAAAGATGCCGCCTGTGAAATACAGACAACATCTTCTTCAAGTAGCCTAGCTCTTTTTCAAAATGTCCTTTACAAAGGGTACACTTTAATAGACAGCCTTCTATTTTTTATAGAGTATTTAATTCCTCCACAATTTTTATTATGTTCTCAAAATAACCTAATTCGTTCATTTTTTCATATATTGCGGACCCAACAATCATGTATCCATATGCATTTAAGTGAATAGCATCTGATAATAAACTTGGTGGAACAGATCCTTCTTCAATTGCTAATAAATCTTCATTAGACGCCTCTAGTCCTGCTTGTATTAATCCATTCTGGACTATATATTCTCTTAAATTAAGGTATTTATCTCCAAACGCAGCTTCCATTTCAAGTTCTAAATCTGCTCTACTTTCGGAAGTTCCAGTTGGTAATCCTAAAATTAAATATCTTTCGTTCAACTCGCCTGTATTTAATATAGCCTTAATCTGGGAAATCAAATCTTCATTGTCTAAAAAACCACCATTTAGCCCCATTAATACAAGAGGAATGTAGTTATTTAATTTTGAGACATTAGCAATTTCCACATTAGTTCCATTTGCGACATTTACAGCTTCACCAGTTTTTGACCTTTGGAAGTAGTATATATAGTTTTCACTCGTATTTGATTCTTGTTCAATACTAATTATGCCTTCAACTCCATTAATATTAACCGGATTAATCCCTCCATCTAATGATGCAACTAAGCTTCCGTTAGATGAAATTATTCCAATCTCAACCTTTGAAGAATCTTCTGGAATTATGAACTCCGTTACTGTAAAAGGAACTGCGCCTGCTCTAGCCATAATAGTGTTAGTATTCGCCTCAAGAACGCCCCTATTCACAACAGGAATCTTATAGATTGAATCCTTAATTAGCTTTTGTAAAGTACCTGGATAAGTAACTCCATTTCCTCCTGTACCAACTGTTAAAGAATCTCCATAAGCAACAATTCCCGGAATTTCCTCCTTAATAGCTTGCTCTAATTCTTCTATTTTTGAATTCCTTGCTTCTTGCTTACTATTATATTCAATAGCTATTTTTTTGAATTCTATTTGCTCTGCTTTAGTCTTTTTATCCCCAACATAAATAACAAAAAGAACTAGTCCTGTTAATAACGCTAATATAAGATATTGATATCGCTTTTTCATAGATAGATGGGCTCGAATTCTGCCCGTTTTCAACTCCTTCCGATTTATAAACATCTATTTAATTTAAAATATCCCCATAGTTTAATCTTATGTTTATTGGTATATTTAAATGCATTTTTTTTATAGTACAGTCAACTTTTTTATATTTTTCAAAAGTATTTTCTTTTAGGTTATGTTAAAGCTATTGGTTGATTTTGAATAAATCATCGTACGAGCGTGATACGGTGCTTATTTCTGATGCTCACAACTCTTACAAATCTTATACATCTAGTAATAATGTAGAACATATCATCATAAACGGCAGTAAGAAAGAATATGTAAAGAGGGGCATCTACCACCTCAATAATATTAATAATTATCATTCCCGTTTAAAGAAATGGATAAGTCGTTTTAATGGTGTTTCTACGAAGTATTTACAACTTTATTTAGTGTGGTTTCAATTCCTCGACAATAGAAAAATGGAAAGCGATTTGAGTAAGAAAAAGCAAATGCTAATCTTGGCAAGTGTTTACGGAACTTGGGAAACCGCAGATAAATTAAGACTGAGAAACTTCGAATTCTAGTTTAAAGATTGCTCCAGTTATTTCATAGGAAAATAAAAATGAGCTGGAAAATGTATCTCCTAGCTCGTGTGTTTTGCTGTCCATATTTACTAAAGCAGAGTAAGTTCACTCGCCTAAATTCAATAACCATTTACGTAATTTATCCTTCGGGTAGTACACCTTACCGTTTATTATAATATGCGGAATGTCTGAATGCTCTTGAATTAAAGATTTTGCATCTTCTCTCGATATCCCCATAAAATAATGCACCTCATTTTCTTTAATTAGTTCGTGTTCATCGTCTTCATCTAAAGAATCGATAAGGCTTTTTGCATTCGGATTTTTAAAATTTTTCAGTCCATCACCGATAAAATATCCTGCAACTGCAATTCCTACGGCTAAAAAAATAAGACCCCATTCCATTATTTTCTCCCCCTCCTAAAAATAAATGTTCATTCTATCTAAGGTTGGATGTTAAAAAAAGACTTCAATATTCAATCTATTTTTCATTAACCTGTGCCTTTAGTTTAAGTACATTCCTTCACAATCTCATTCTTATTTTAACGTAAATATCCAGTTTAGGTAAAACTAATTTTATTATTTACAACAAATCAACCTTTTCCTTTAACATAGCCTTCTTTTACTACAATTCGGAACGCTAACTACTATAATTTGCCTCTACTATTCTTAATCGCGTTGTGTTACACTTTAATCCATATAAGAATACTATGTTTAAAACAAAGGGAGCGATACAGCATGACAAAAATTCCACACTTAGTAGATGGTACATGGCTTGAAGCACGTTTAGACGATCCTAATTTACGTTTAATTGATGCCTCAACATTTTTAAAGATTCCTGAAGGTGAAGGATTTCCTGAATTATGGTCTGGTTATGAAGCTTATGTAGAAGAGCACATTCCTGGGGCAACTTATGCCGATTTATTAAACGACTATACAGATCCAAATGGGACGGCACCATTTACGATTGCAACGCGTGAGCAATTTTTAGGCGCTGCAAAAAAGCTTGGCCTTACAGAAGATTCGTACGTCGTAATCTATGACCGCGGACCTTTAGTAAACGTTGACGTACTCGCTTCAGACTGGTCAGCTCGCTTACGCTGGCAATTAAAATATGAAGGTTTTGACAATGTAGCTGTGCTAGATGGTGGCTTCCGTAAATGGAAACTAGATAATCGTAAAACAGAAAGCGGTGTGTCTACTTATGAGCCAGTACTATTCACAGGTGCACGACGTGAGGAATTAATCGTCACAAAAGAAGATGTAAAAGCTGCATTAAATGATGACAACATCATCCTTATCAATAGTTTATCTGAAGCGGATTTCCGAGGGGAAACAACAACTTACCCTCGTCCTGGTCATATTCCTGGCAGTAAGCATGCCTTTTTTGGCAGTCATTCAGATCCTTCAACGCGCTTGCTTAATGATGATGAAACATTACGTGCCACATTCGAAAAATTAGGCGCGCTTGACCCATCTAAAAAAGTAATTACATATTGTGGTGGCGGAATCGCAGCAACTTGGAATGCCCTACTCTTAAATAAACTAGGCCAAGAAAATGTTGCGGTCTATGATGGTTCAATCAATGAATGGGCAAGCGACCCTAGCTGTCCTTTAATTACAGTAGCAAAAGCATAAATAGAAGCTGAATTCACATTGCGATGAATTCGGCTTCTTTTTTTCTCATCAAATTCTAATGTTTCTCTCAGTGTACTTTCATTTAAGCCTTGTAAACTAGAAATACAAACAACAAAGGAGAGATACAAGATGAATAAAAAATATTATGTAATCCCCGCTTTATTAGTAGCAATTGGCGGAGGTGCTGTGCTTGCACAGTCCGATCTATTCGTGAAGGCCGAAAATAACCCATCGATTACCGCACAACAGGCTAAGGACATCGCCATAAAAGAAATCAATGGTACAATTGTCGAATTTGAATACGATGGGGACGACCGCACACCTCATTATGAAATCGATGTTGTTCTAAACAACGAAAAAGTTGAAATGGACATCAATGCAAACAATGGATCAGTGAAAATTACCGAACGTGAAAAAATAAATGCTGCGAAAACTAACCTTGAAGTTGAAGCGCAAAATGCAGAACTAAAGAATCAATCTGCTGAACAACACGGCAATACAAGTTACATTACACAACAGCAAGCAATCGAGATCGCCCTAGCAAAAGCACCGGGGACAGTTACTTCAATTGAATTTGACGAAGAGGATAACACAATGGTCTACGAAATCGAGATACACAACGGCAAAACAGAATACGACTTCGAAATCCACGCAACAACTGGCGCAGTTTTGAAGTATGAAGAAGAATTAATTAACGACTAAAAAAAGCACCTGGTACAATGAGGAGTTTCTCCCTTTGTGCCTGGTGCTTTATTTATATACCAATTTAGTAAGTAATCAACGTTAGCTTTGAACGCTGGAATAGCCTGTACTGCTGTAATTGGCTTCATCCAAGTTCTCGCGTTCCTTTATCTTACAACCCCAAAAGTTGTTTCTTTTTTGCATCAAATTCTTCTTGGCTAATAACACCTAAGTCTAATAATTGCTTAAATTTCATCAGTTCATCTGCCGTTGAAATTGTGCTTGCTTGTTGAATTACTACTTCCTTAGAATTACTTTTTAAACCTTCGAGTACGCTGTGAATCTTACTATTGATTGATGTGGCAGACCCTTTATCTAAAGCGATATTAAATTTTTCTTGTGGCGTATCAATTGTTAGAATTCCGAAAACAAGCCCCGTTTCAAACGTAATATCATTTATCTTTTCATGAGCTACCGATTTAAACTTTTCTCCTGCTAATCCTTTTCGAGCAAACATGATACGTTTATTCGTGATTGCATAAGCATAATTGCTATCATGTTTTGTGGCAGATTTGTAATTGTGAAGGCCGATAAAAGTCATTAAAACTTCTTCGTCTTTAATTAAGTTTTTTTCTATAATGCCAAAGTGTTTAACGCCCCACTTTTCATTAAAACCTGAGCCGAAATTATTATCCTTACAGTGTTGGTACATCCCAATTGCTGTGGACATTGGATTATCTCCAATAATAGCAGCTCTTTCAGCAAACTGAGCTTTAATCTCTTCTATTGTAATTTTATTTACATTTACAACGGTTGCACCGCCTGCTTTTTTTAAACACGCAGGACACATCCAAGCGTTAGACTTTTTAATTTTAAATCGGTTCAAACCTACTTCTTTATCGCAAACGCCACAAATTGCTTTTAAATCAAAAAATCCCATACTATAATCCCCCTATTAAACTACATTAAGTGCGATTCTAGCACATATAACAAACCCTTATCCATTCATACATCTTGCACA
>JAZLIT010000094.1:0-6797 GCA_045617525.1 Solibacillus sp.
GACTTTATGTTCATATCCACATATAATAAATATTGTCTTTACTATTAGATTAATGGTAAGAAATTGTCTCCATAGCTCAGCTGGATAGAGCAACGCCCTTCTAAGGCGTCGGTCGTAGGTTCGAATCCTACTGGGGACGTATTAAGGTTCCGGAACAATCCGATAGAACCAAACGGAAAAGGCGCTTAACCCTTGATATGATAGGGTTAAGCGCCTTTTTGTATTAATTGACAATCCGGAACAATCCAATACTATTTGAAAAGTTTCTACACATTTTCTACACAAGAAGAAGCTGTAGTAAGCGATGTTTACTAAGGTATTAAACAGAAATATTATTGTTGTTATTTTTTACTTTATCTTTTGATGATAAAAATACAATGTGTTTCCTTCTCCACTAACTTAATGAGTGTACAACTAGATTTCCTCTTTTTTATGACAATTTTAGTTGTTTTCTTTATTCAATAATCGGGCCAGATTATTGAATAACGCCTTTGGAGAATTTACGATGAAATATAAGTAAGATTGTTAAGTAATGTACTTAAACTAACAGAAGAATAGTGTGAGAAAATAGAATTATAAATAGAATTATTAAATTCATTAATTAAAAGTATTAGGAGGGATTGTGAAAAAATGTACTTAAAGTAGCGCAGCAGTTGGTTCAACAACAAGTATTAAAAATTTCTATAATTATTCGTAGATATAAGAAGTTCGAATAATGCAAGAAAGCATATATATAAAGTGAAAGGAAGGAGGAAGGAGCAAAGTGAAAAAGGACGCTAAATTAGGGTTATTTCTTTCATTGTTTGTATTAATTGGTTTTCCAGTTGTTTTTGTAGTTATATCATTGCTTACAGGACAATGGGATACTTTTTTAATTGGTTTTCCAGCTTCATCTGTTGCGGGATTTATGGGGGTATGGATAGCTATTAGGGAGATAAAAAAGGAACGGAAAAGTGATTAATAGTCCCCACTGATTTAAATATTATCCAACTAAACGGAGTGGATAAGGTAGACGTATGTCTAATTACTATAAAATTTATATTTAAAGTAACGGGTGCGTTAGCGCAATAACTAAAGATCAATTTTTGAAGTTATTTTAATTTCTTTAATCTTCAACAATCGGGCGCTATTCTGTAATAAGAATCGGCGCTCTGTTTCGTTATAGGGCCAGATTATTGAATAACGCTACAACGATAAGAAATATGTTATACAAGTTTTTATGCAAATTTATGAACAAGCTTTGCAAGGGTAAATGCAGCTATTTGTATAAACAAAGTTACACTAAAAAAGAGACAAACGCTGTTACATCAACGTTCTGTCTCTTTTTTTGCGTTCCAAAACTTTGATTTGGGAACGTTTTTTTGTATATATTATGTATTAAAAATACTATAAGGTACTTTAAAAATAATGTAGTTTAAAGAAGATTTATCTTTTCTTTTATATCTTGAACAATGTCATTGATACTAACTTTTTCAGTATCTATATACTCTCCAAAATCGTATTGATTATAGGCTGCTAAACATTTATCTGTTTGTTGAAAACACCAGTTGCCTTCTTCCTCTCCACGTAACCTTAACCTTTCATAAATTGTTTCTTTACTTGCATTCAAACAAAAATGATGAGTTTGTTCATCAACACTTTTAAATCCGTTGTAGATAAAATGTAGGTATTCTATTTTTCGAATGGTCATTGGTACGATTAGATTAATATTATATTTTGTAACTAATCTTTTAGCCAGATCAACAGTTAGCTCTTTCCATAAATCTAAGTCTTGAAAATCCCCTGTAATAGACTCCGTTCTTTTTATATCAATAGGAATAACATTTCTTAACATATAACCTATTTCTTCAGGATCATATATCATACTATTTTTAATTTCATTTTGGAGCATATTTGCAATAGTAGTTTTACCCACACCAAATGCTCCGTTTATCATTATAATCATAACATCTACTCCTCACCATTTGGGAATGTTAAACTCTGTATTTAAACACCAATAAGATTACTGCTAAAGCTGAAAAAACATAATAAGCTATCTTAGTTTTATTAACGAGCTTCTTTTCTTCCATCCAGCTACAACCTCTTTTTAATCAGCGAATCTACATAATGTTAAATTATACCATACCGAAATAATGTTTGGGAATTTTGTAGTACATAAACTCATAAAACTAATGGCATTCGTTATTCCGCAATCGGGCGCGATTCTTCGTGCGACACGTTCCTGATTCAAATGAGATGTGGTCAACGCAATCTCGGTAAAGGTCAGGCAATTAATGATTTAAATTGAAGGATATTATCGAGGAGTCGAATGATGAGGTAACGCTCTGAAAGGCTCCCCCTGCGTCGAATAGCACGTTACTCAGTAAGGAAAAGCGTGTTATAAGCTCGGCTAATAGGCGCGAGAATTTACCGTAACAGTTCGGCTGACGAAATCCTACCCGATGGGGTGGTGTAAATCATGGTGCTTGGGTTGAACAAATATGGTGAGAATGCAACTAAATAGGTTAATAAACTATATTGCTGACGAACTTCTGAATGTACGGGTCTAGACGCGCAAAATACAGAAATGTATTTACTACAAAATGTAGGGTTAGCTGTGGATGAGTAAGAATCAAGAATATAAAAATCCATCTTGTGTTACAGGCACATGCAATGCTAACAGGTTCATAGGAAGCACCTAAGTTTGTTTTATAATAGTTAATATTCAACGTGGTAAGCTGATAACGTGGAGAGCTTACTCTCGATGAAGCGTTGGAAAGGAAAATATTCGTGAGAATAGCGAATGTATAACTTTTCTTCATATCAGTGAAAGTGGTGGCACAGTACCGATGAAGCGTGTAATGAACGTGGAGGGATCGCCACTAGATTAATACAAGATTTATTCACCATGAAAGGCAGTTCTTCAACGATTAATAAGGTTCTTGTGAGACTAATAGAGGTTCAGCTCCTAAAGGAGCCACCGACTTGTTAAAACGAAAGAAACTGAGACATAACGAGTACTATGACATGCAAAAACAATTTGATATGTTATATGCTCGCAGTGTTGATGGTCAAAATTTTTATGATTTATTAGATATAATGCAATCACGTGAAAACATTCAATTAGCGTACCGTAATATCAAGAAAAATACGGGTAGTAAAACTGCTGGTTTTGATGGCCAAACAATTGAAGATATCAAGCAATTAAAAGTATCTAAAGTTGTATCAACGATACAACAGATGTTTACACACTATCGTCCACATGCAGTACGACGTGTTTTTATTCCAAAGTCAAATGGGAAAACACGACCGCTAGGTATTCCGACAATTTGGGATAGGTTATTTCAACAGTGTATTTTACAAGTATTGGAACCAATTTGTGAAGCAAGATTCTATAAGCATAGCTATGGATTCAGACCCAATCGTAGTACACATCATGCTAAAGCACGTTTCGAAACACTGATAAATCGAGCGTGTTTATATCATTGTGTAGACGTTGATATAAAAGGATTCTTTGACAATGTAAATCATGCGAAGTTACTCAAACAGATGTGGACAATAGGTATTCGAGACAAAGCCCTTCTTTCGATTATTTCACGTCTTTTAAAAGCAGAAATCGTAGGCGAAGGCTTTCCAACGAAAGGAACACCACAAGGCGGCTTATGCGAAGCTTTGCATAAACCACCTTATGCAAAGTAAGTAATTATGCGGAGTATTCTGTTGAAACATTGAAAAAAACTGAGGTTTCCTGTTATTTACTTTGCATAATACCCCAAACTAAATTAGAAAATGAAGTATCATTTTCTGACTATGGTTCTGTACTTCACTCTTAGGAGAACTCCTTAGATCTACATGGCCGAGAAAGTCTCGTATATAGATGAGATTTACACCTGCCTGCAGCAAATGAGGGTCTGAAATCATAGGGCCATATCCCCTACCTATTATTGATAGTGAACTGCCTGAATGGAACAAAGATAAAGAGTTGCTTATTTTGCTTTCACATTTGTAGTAAGTTCAAGATATTATGCAAAGTAAATCAAAGTGAAATCCTATATCTATAAGGTTTTCTTCGATTACTTTGCATAATCATCTACTTCGCATAAGGTGGGATACTATCGCCACTCCTATCGAACATTGTATTAAATGAACTTGATTGGTGGGTTAGTAATCAATGGGAAAACTTCGAAACAAAGAAAGCTTATAAAAACAAAGCGAATATGAATCAGGCATTAAAGAAATCCAACTTAAAGCATTGTTATATTGTGAGGTATGCCGATGACTTTAAAATCATCTGCCGTACACGTTCACAAGCAATACGTATGTTTTATGCAGTTAAAGATTTCCTTTCTACACGTTTACATCTAGAAATTAGCGATGAGAAATCGAAAGTTGTAAATCTAAAGAAAAATTCTTCCGAATTTCTAGGCTTTCGTATTAAAGCTCATTTTAAGAAAACAGCGAAGCGTACCCTATATGTTGCGCATTCACATATGACGAAGAAGGCTCTAAATAATGCACAAATAAAATTGAAAAAAGCGGTAAAGACAATACAAAAACATCAATGTATTGAAAATGTCTGGCGATTTAATACGGTTGTCATGGGTATCCAAAACTATTACGCCGCAGCGTCACACATTACAGATGATTTAACTGAGCTGAACCACCGTATTCATAGGACTTTACACAATCGTTTAAAAGGCGTTAGAAAAGAAGCAACGATTCAAGACCTCACGAATTCTTTACAGAAAAGGTATAAAGGATATGAGTGTAAGCTTTATAAAATCAAAAGCATGGCACTCGCCCCAATTCATGCCCAACGTTGCCGAATAAACCTTAACTTCTCACAAACTACCTGTAATTATACTACCGAAGGTAGAAACAAGATTCATCATGATTTAAGAGCTATTAATAAACACACTCTTACTGCCGTGATGAAACAATTTATTCCTCAACGCTCCATTGAATATAATGATAATCGTATTAGTCTATTTATTGCGCAATATGGAAAGTGTGCAGTAACTGGTACTGTACTTAGCTTTAATGACTGGCACTGCCATCACAAAACACCATATTATTTATCGCAAGATGATTCCTACGCTAACTTAATCATTGTAAATGAATCAGTTCATAGACTAATCCACCTTAAAGACCTCGAGAAAATACAAGTACTCATGAAAGTACTTGATTTAGATAAGAAGCAATTAAAGAAAGTAAATGAATTGCGTGAGCAATGTCTGATCGAAGCAATCTAATTCCACATTACATCTTGTCCTTACATAAAAATTGAATGAATTGAATTAATTGGAACGCCGTATGCTGGGAAACTCGCACGTACGGTGTGAAGTGGGGGAAAAGCCGGAGATAACGTCAAAGGTTTACCTATCACTATAATAAGAAGGTCGCGTTTTTCCGTTATAGGGCCATTTTCTTGAATAAGAATTCAAAGGAACTATTGATAAATTATTAAAAGGCTTTTGAATTAATTAGGGTGAACAGTATCATAAATAAGTGCGGTTTTTAAATAAGGCTCTTTTTATATAGATTGTTGTTTCTTGAAAACGAATATGCTGTGTCTTTTCGTTTGCCGAATCATTTGTTTGGCATTTGAATTAGTGGTAGTAAACATCTTTGTACGAAAACAGCTTAAAATTTTAATGTTCTTGTAATCGCGTTCCAAATGATAATTGCCGTGAGATATTCTTTCACATAAAAAATAAGTTGTTCGTCTAAAATAAAGTTGCCACTATCCAAAGCTTTTTTGATTTCAATATATATATCGATTAAGTCTTTGAAATCGCTTGCTACTTGCAAAGTTTGTTCTACTTCTTCTGAAACATTATCCGCGATAGTAATTACCTCATCCGAGAATAAAGTATCAAGAATTAAATCGAATGCTTCGTTAAATACATTTTCTTTAGGGTGGACCAACGAAGTTAAAATGATTTCTAATGAATATTCAGTGTAACTTATTAATTTTAACGCAACCTCTGAATTCGTTTTATTGATATTATTTAATAATTTTGTTCGTTCCCTTATTACTTGTTCGACATTCTTTAAATACTCTTTTACATCTTTGTCAGGTTTACCTAAATCTGAATGTTCAAATTCACTTATAATGGGAACCGCTAGGGGTTCTTGTTTTTCTTTGCGTTTCAACTTATGTATCTTCTTTTTCTCATCTAAATCAATCCATATATCTATAGCCTGATTTGTTGCCTTTAGAGATTCGAAAATATAACTTTTTAAAATTTCATTTTCAGTTTCCTTGTAAATCATATTGAGCTCTCTGACTTTGTTCTCAAAGTTTTTTTTCATCCGATTATCCCCTCTACTGGAATTTGATATTTTAATACAATTAAATCCTACCAATCTCAGACATTTCTAATTCCTTCCTTTGTTCCTATAATAAATACACTTAATATACGAATGTATCTGGTAAAAGTTTCAAAATTCATCTTTCCTTAAACACAACCAAAGTGTTTGATATTATTGGTATTTATAAACTTATAGAAGTATAAAATTAATGGCATTCATTATTCCACAATCGGGCGCGATTCTGCAGCAAGAGTTGTGCCTTTGCTTCACGAAAGGGCCAGATTGTGGAATAACAGTTTTTTATGTAATGTTACCAAACGTCGGTTTGGGAACTAAAACTTCAAAATACCAATAAAAAGGTTCATCACCAAAAGTCGGGGATGACAAAATCAATGTCCTGTTTCCAATCGTAATCGAAGGAACAGATGGGCATCATTTCGGTAGCCAAAACCACGTCTTTTAATAAGTTTAATTTTATTATTTGTGCCTTCCATAATGCCGTT
>JAZLIT010000095.1:0-1618 GCA_045617525.1 Solibacillus sp.
TTAGGTTGGATATCTACTTGGAATGCTGAAAATGAATCTTTTAGTTCATTTATTATGGGTGGAATATTATATTTTACTTCATTCGATAATGTTGTAATTGCTTGGATCACATGTTTAGATTGGTCTTTTACATCGGCAAAATTAAGTTTTGCCGTATGAATATTTTGTTTAATCTTTGAACGTACTTGTTGGCCTGATTGTGGAGTCGTAAAGATTACAGCTGCTGCCACGATTAATGCGCCAGTAGTTGCGCCGAGTAAAAATTTCTTTTTGCTCATATTGAATGCCTCCTTAGGTTTCATATCTGAAATAAGTGTATCACTAATTATTTCCGTCATGTAATTGTATTAAACCAATCATTACTAAATTGAAAAAGAAGCGAGTATGCTAAAAGGTAAAAACCCTATGCAATCGATGTGAATGGGTGACGGAGTTTATTTGGAAATTCGATTCCATCACGGCATTTCACAAATAACGTACCATCATCTAAATTGACACCCTTATCGAATTGAATATCATGATCCGGAGTAAAGAATAAATCAAACTGCTGAAGGGTCTCCGAATTAATTGTTGCTAATAGCTCTGATAACGGGCCGGGGTGTTTTGTTAAAATGTCATACACCGTCATCACACGACCTTGTTCTTGTACGATATAAATGACTTCCTTGTCCTGATCGTAATAGATTTCATTTCGTAAAACGACAATTGCATAAAACATTAAAAGACCTGCACTATTTTGCGTGCTAAATGCTTGGCTAATTGGTACGCGATTTGTAGCGAAATCAAACAAGAGCAGACGATCCTTTTCACTGTCCATCGATAATTTTTGTAATTGGCTAGGTGTTTGCGCAATATTACTTGCATGCACTTTATATGTACTTTGTTTGCGTTCTGAAAAGCCGAATTTAGTGTAAAAATCGAGCACCTTGTCGTTTGCGAATAAATAAATAAAATCCGTCTGCTGTTCATAGTGTTCAATTACTTCATCAAGGAGCTGACGCGCATAGCCACGTCCTCTATAATCTGGATGCGTCATGACGGTACCGATTTGTATCGCTTTATACGATTTATGATCAATGACTAAGTCAAGTAAACTTGCGGATACGTTCGCCACAATTTTATTGTCCTCAACAATTGAAAAACATTGATATGCGTCTGTCCAGTAGCCGAGATTAAACCAATCGGTAAAATTGATGCCAAAGGTAAGTTTACTTAAAGAAAAAAAGCTTTCGCGTAAGTGTGGATCGTTTTTATAATTCGTGATAATTTGAACTGTCATGTTTTCCTCCATTAAAATTATGCTTTTATACACAATTCTCACGTGAATTTTTTACTCGTTGATAATGGGTGTTTGAGAAATTATAACATAATTCAAATAATGTATTAGAAGGCTATAAATTTAAAATAGAAAAAGTGGGTTTAGAAAACAATCTGTTTTCTAAACCCACTTATATTGACTAGCAAGCTGCGTTTATACGCTCTGTAATGAAGTTTTAAAGTTTGATCGTTTGAGTAGCTTCGTCACGATTGGGAAAACTACTGCGTATACAATCACGTTTAGTGCAGTCGTTGATAAAACCACTGTCACAAATAAATATTTAAAGTCGATTGGAACATC
>JAZLIT010000096.1:0-21815 GCA_045617525.1 Solibacillus sp.
CAACATAAAGTTGATATCTATAATTTTGTTTTAATCAGCACCGCGATTAAGCAAGTGTCTGTTAAAACGTTGTTTCATTAACGTTTTGCTTGTTCAGTTTTCAAGGTTCATGTTGTTGTCGCTTGTTTGTGACAACTTTTAAAGTATATCACGATAATGTTTTCAAGTCAACAACTTTTATTTATTTGTTTTGCTGATTCGTTTATCTGTTGTTTCAGCAACTTTTATATCATAACACCTGTTAGGTAGATAGTCAACAAAATGTTTTACTAATATAATATTCTTCTATAACTTCCTCTTAAGGACTTATTTATAATATCAATTTAACATCCATACGTCAATACTTTCTTGTATTAACCTAGTATTAAGTAAAATAACCCTATTACTTACCTACATAATATTAGTTTCTACTATATAGAGGTTCTTTCTTAAGATTAATTAATCTTATTTAATTAACTATAGAAAAACCCCTTCTAAGTAAGAAGGGGCTTTTCTATAGTATCTCTATAAATACTCTTTTGTAATTATACGTGAGATATGGAAATAACGATTAGTCGATAAATCAATAATCTCTCCAGTTGAGTTCAGTTTCACTAATGGTCTTGTTGGAACGAACTTATTAATGAACATTACTTCTCCGCGCTCTAAGTTGGAAAGTTCAACTTTTGTCCCAATTGGCAGTTCTACAATAATATCCATCATCGCTTGTACTACTTTTATATCAAATTTACCAAACTCTGATTCCTTAATCATTTCGATGACTATAAAAGGAGATTTCTTCATACGGTATAATCTTTCACTTGTCATTGCGTGGAATACATCTGCAACTGCAAGTACTTGAGAGTAGTCTACATCTGAACCAATTTTAGCGCCTGTTGGATATCCGCTGCCATCCAATCTTTCATGATGCTTTAAAACAGCTTCCTTCATTTGTTTCTTTAAAATCGGAAAATCCTTAATCATGCTATAACTATAAATAGGATGTTTTCTTACTTCAGCAAATTCTAATGAAGTAAGTGCCTGTTTCTTTTCTCGAATACTTAAAGGGATTTTTGACATTCCACAATCTGCTAATGCTCCAGCTAATGCCATTTGAATAGAACTTCCACGATCTAAACCAAGTTTTTGAGCTAAAACACCTGCAATCAATCCTGTGGCAATACAATGATGATACAAATAATCTTTAGGATTTGAGTAACTATTTAAATCAAAAATATATGCACGATCTTCCAATACCTTATCGATTAATGGTAATATCGAAGATCTAATTTTTGGAATATCTACCTTAGATCCTGCTGACCAATTAGTAAAATCCTTCTTAAAATTTGATACTGCATTATTATATAGTTTTTCGAACGAATTAAAGTTTACCTGTGGAAGTAAATTTGTATAAGTGTTGATATCCGAATCATATTCATTTAAACCCAGTTTAACATCTTCATTTAAATGAATTAGGACATTCTTAATATTGAATACTTTAAAAACGTGCAAATGCTCATGTGTTACCATTGTGTCTTTATATACAATTGGTAATTGAGTATTAACAAAAATATCTTCTGCAATTACTTTACCTAATTTTAATTCTGATACTCTTATATATGTAGTTCCCATTCCAACCACGTCCCTTAATAAAAGAATATTATAATTGTATCTAAAAATTATATGAATTGTAAGACTAATAACACAATATTATTTACAATAATTAGAAAAACCATACTCGGGTTCACTCGAGTATGGTTTTTATTAACTAAATTATTCTTCTGTTTCTAACTCTGCCTCAATGATATCATCAACATCATCTTTTTTCACACGCGCAACAGTAGCAACATGCTCATCATCACCTAAGCGAATTAAACGAACACCTTGAGTACTACGGCCAATGACAGAAATATCATTAACATCCATACGAATTAACATACCGTTATTCGTAATTAACATAATATCCTCTGTACCATCAACAGCCTTCACGGTACACATGGCCCCGTTTTTATCCGTAATTTGAATTGTTTTCAAACCAACTCCACCACGGCTTTGTAAACGGTATTCAATTTCTGATGTACGTTTTCCGTAACCTTTTTCAGTTACAACTAGAATTTCTTGCCCTGGTTCGATAATTTCCATACCTACTACAAAATCACCTGCACGTAGCTTAATACCACGAACACCAGCAGCTGTACGGCCCATTAAACGTATATCTTCTTCTTGGAAACGAACAAGCATCCCTTGGTTTGTACCAATAATAACTTGCTTTGTGCCATCCGTTAAACGTACAGCCATTAACTCGTCGTCTTCACGTAAGCCAACTGCAATTAATCCATTTGTACGGATATTTGCAAATTGTAATACTGAAGTACGTTTTGTAATTCCTGTTTTTGTTGTAAAAATAAAGTATGCGTCCTCTTTAAATTCATCCATACGAATAATTGCAGTTACTTTTTCTTCTTTTTCAATATTTAAAAGGTTAACGATTGGTAACCCTTTCGCTGTACGGCCGTATTCTGGGATTTCATATCCCTTCGCACGGAACACTTTTCCTTTTGAAGTAAAGAATAAAATCGTATCATGCGTTGAAGCAAATAATAAATGCTCCACAAAATCATCTTCGTTTGTATTCATACCTTGAACACCACGACCACCACGTTTTTGTGAACGATACGTATTTGCTGCTAAACGTTTCACATAACCATTATGTGTTAATGTCACTACAGAGTTTTCAACTGGAATTAAATCCTCGTCTTCAATCATTTCAAGCCCACCTGCAGAAATTTCTGTTCGGCGAGTATCATTAAAACGCTCTTTAATTTCTATTAATTCACGACGAATAATTTCTAAAATCTTAGTCGAGTCAGCTAAAATTTCTTTTAGGTTAGCAATTAAAATTTGAAGCTCTTGGTATTCGTTCTCAATTTTTTCACGCTCTAATCCACTTAAACGAACTAGACGCATATCTAAAATTGCTTGTGCTTGACGGTCTGAAAGGCTAAAGCGTTCAATTAATTGAGGTCGCGCTTCTTCACCTGAACGAGAGGCACGAATGATTGCGATAATTTCATCAATATGGTCAAGTGCAATACGTAAACCTTCTAAAATATGTGCACGTTCTTCTGCCTTACGTAACTCAAATTCCGTACGACGGCGAATAACGACTTTTTGATGTTCTAAGTAATGATAAAGTGCATCTTTTAAGCTTAACACTTTTGGCTCACCATTCACTAATGCCAGCATGTTAACACCAAAGCTAGACTGCATTGCAGTTTGCTTATAAAGGTTATTTAACACAACATTCGCATTGGCGTCACGACGAACTTCGATAACAATACGCATTCCGTTACGATCTGACTCGTCACGTAAATTTGTGATCCCATCAATTTTCTTATCTCGAACTAGCTCTGCAATTTTTTCAATTAGCTTCGCTTTATTTACTTGATAAGGTAATTCATTTACTAGAATTGTTTCTTTACCATTCGAACTTTGTTCAATTTCAACTTTTGCACGAATAACAATTGATCCACGACCAGTTTCATAAGCACGACGAATTCCTGAACGCCCTAAAATGATACCCCCAGTTGGGAAATCTGGACCTGGAATAAATTCCATAAGTTCTTCAGTCGTAATTGCTGGGTTTTCAGCAATTGCTAAAACACCATCAATTGTTTCACCTAATTGATGTGGTGGAATATTTGTCGCCATACCTACTGCGATACCTGATGCACCATTTATAAGTAAGTTAGGGTAACGCGCTGGTAGTACTAACGGTTCTTTTTCACTACCATCATAGTTTGCCCCAAAATCGATGGTATCTTTGTTAATATCACGAAGCATTTCCATCGCGATTTTAGACATACGTGATTCTGTGTAACGCATCGCCGCAGCGCCGTCACCATCTACAGAACCAAAGTTACCATGACCATCAACTAACATATAACGATAACTGAAAGGTTGCGCCATACGTACCATTGCATCATAAATCGACGAGTCACCATGTGGATGGAATTTACCCATTACATCCCCAACGATACGTGCACTCTTTTTATATGCTTTATCTGACGTATTCCCTAATTCCTGCATCCCGAATAAAATACGACGGTGAACTGGCTTAAGTCCATCGCGTACATCTGGTAATGCACGCGAAACAATAACGCTCATTGCATAACTTAAGAACGATGATTTTATCTCGGTAGTAATATTTCTAGATTCTATATGACCATGTTCAATTTCAGACATAGAAAAAACCTCCTCTCAATAACTTTAAATATCTAAGTCCTGCACATAAGTTGCATTTTCTTCAATAAAATCACGACGAGGCCCTACTTCATCGCCCATTAAATGATCAAAGATTTTATCAGCTTCTATCGCATCATCTAATTCAACGCGAATTAATGTACGGTGTTCTGGATCCATTGTTGTATCCCAAAGTTGTTCCGCATTCATTTCGCCTAAACCTTTATAACGTTGTACATTTGGTTTTGGAACTGTAGATAGACGGCCTAAAATCTCTTCAAGCTCTTCATTTGAATAACAATATTCAAGATGCTTTCCTTGTTTCACTTGATATAAAGGTGGTTTTGCAGCATATACATAGCCAGCTTCGATTAAAGGACGCATAAAACGGAATAAGAAAGTTAATAGTAAGACACGGATATGCGCACCATCAACATCGGCATCCGTCATAATAACAATTTTATGGTAACGTGCTTTTTCTAATTTGAAATCTTCACCAATACCTGTACCGAATGCTGTAATCATTGCACGGATTTCGGCATTTCCTAAAATACGATCTAAACGTGCTTTTTCAACGTTTAAAATTTTACCACGTAACGGTAATATCGCTTGGAAGTGACGGTCACGGCCTGATTTAGCAGAACCACCTGCAGAGTCTCCCTCTACGATGTAAATTTCTGATTCGGCTGGATTTGTTGAAGAACAGTCTGCTAATTTACCTGGTAAGCTTGAAACTTCTAATGCAGATTTACGACGTGTAAATTCACGTGCCTTTTTCGCTGCAACACGAGCACGAGCTGCCATTGTTCCCTTTTCAATCACTTGACGCGCAACAGAAGGGTTTTCTAACATGAAACGCTCAAAGCCTTCAGAAAATAACTGATTCGTAATTTGACTTACTTCAGAGTTCCCTAACTTTGTCTTCGTTTGTCCTTCAAATTGTGGTTCTGGATGTTTAATCGAAACAATTGCAATTAATCCTTCACGTACATCTTCACCTGTTAAATTTGTATCGGCTTCTTTAAGTATATTATTTTTACGAGCATAATCATTAATTATACGTGTAAGAGCTGTTTTAAAGCCCGATTCATGCGTACCACCTTCGTACGTATTAATGTTGTTTGCAAATGACATTATCGTTGAAGAAAAGCCTGCATTATATTGCATCGCAATTTCAATCGAAATACCATCCTTTTCGCCCTCAACATCAATCGGTTCATGGATTGGTTCTTTATTTGCATTTAAATGCTCAACATATGAACGAATACCACCTTCATAGTGATAAACCGTTTCGCGTACTTCTTCTTCACGCTCATCAAGAATTATCATACGAATGCCGCGATTTAAATAGGCTAATTCACGCATACGAGTTGCTAAAATATCAAACTCATACACAGTTGTTTCTTTAAAAATTTCTTCATCTGCTTTAAAACGAGTTGTCGTTCCTGTTTCTGAAGCTTCTCCAATTACTTGAAGTGGCTGAACTGTATGGCCACGTTCAAAAACAATTGAATGAAGTTTGCCATCACGTTTAACATAAACCTCTGTTGTTTTAGAAAGAGCATTTACTACAGAAGCCCCTACACCATGAAGACCGCCTGACACTTTATAACCGCCACCGCCGAATTTACCTCCAGCATGGAGAACTGTCATAATAACTTCAACAGCTGGTAAGCCCATTTTTTCTTGATTGCTTACCGGAATACCACGTCCATTATCTTCAACACGAATCCAGTTATCCTTTTCAATAGCAACTGTAATGTCTGTACAAAAACCTGCTAATGCTTCGTCAATACTGTTATCCACGATTTCCCAAACTAAATGGTGTAAGCCCTTTGAACTTGTTGTTCCGATATACATCCCAGGACGTTTACGGACAGCTTCTAAACCTTCAAGAACTTGGATTTGATCAGCATCATACGCTTGATGTTGAACTTCTTTTTCTTCTAAAGCCACACTGTTCACCTACTCTTTCGTAACCTCAGTATGTGTTAAATCAATTAAGAATTAACACGTTATTTAATGTGAGCTAAATTGCTCTATTATTAGTAATCTATTGTGCCTTGTTTCACATGGAACATTTTGGCATTTTTGATGGTTTCATGGTTAATTCCTTCTACACTTGTAGTAGTTACAAATGTTTGGACTTCACCCTGAATTGTGTTTAATAAATGTGATTGACGATAATCGTCTAATTCGGATAAAACATCGTCTAGCAATAGGATGGGTGCCTCTTTAGTCTCTTGCTTAATCAATTCAATTTCAGCTAGCTTTAAAGACAATGCAGTTGTCCGTTGTTGCCCCTGCGAACCAAATACTTGAACATCATAGTTATTTACAAAAAACTGTAGGTCATCTCTATGAGGACCTACAAGTGTAACACCACGTTCTATTTCACGCTGTTTTACTTCGTCTAGTTTTTTTTGTAAATATGTAGCCATTTCACCCGCTGTCCATGATGGATCTAACCCCGTCACAGTACGATATTTAATTACCAACTTTTCTAAACCTCTAGATATCCCAAAATGAATTGGCTCTGCCCATTCTTGAAGAAGCTCCATAAATTGAAGTCTTTTTCGGATGATCTGTATCGCTGCTGTTACATATTGCTCTGTATAAACATCGAACATTACATCATTTGCCAGAGTTTGACGTCCATGGTTATTTTTCAGCAAAGAATTCCGTTGTTTTAAAATCTTTTGGAATGTTAATAAATCATGTAAATAAGTAGGGGAAATTTGGCCGATTTCCATATCGATAAATCGGCGTCTAATTTGCGGACTTCCTTTTACAACATTTAAATCCTCAGGCGCAAACATTACGACATTCATTTGCCCTACATAGTTACTGAGCTTTGTTTGCTCAAGATGATTTATTTTACCTTTTTTGCCTTTTTTAGAAATTGTTAATTCGATGGGAAGCTGACCATAGCGCTTCTGTAATACACCTTCTATTTTACCATAATCCGCATCCCAACGGATTAAATCTTTATCGTTCGATGTACGGTGGCTTTTTGCCATTGCCAGCACATAAAGTGACTCCATAACATTTGTTTTACCTTGAGCGTTTTCACCTATAAATACATTTATTTTAGATGAAAAATCTAACGTAAGCGATTCGTAGTTGCGATAATTTGTCAGCTGCAAACGCTCAATATTCATTAGATGGCACCAATAAGAGGATCGATGATTTTAAATTCACCTACACCTGGAATATTAATAATATCTGCATCACGTAATTTTCTACCACGACGATCTTCTAATTCACCATTCACAAATACTTCATGCTCACTTAAAAACCACTTCGCCATACCACCAGAGCTAATTGCATCTGTCATCTTTAGTAATTGGCCAAGTGTTACATATTCTGTATCAATAATAATTTCATTCAAAATTTTCATCCTCCGTTTTCTACTTCTTATCATTCTATCATACTTAAATTACTCACATAAGTAAAAAGGACTTACTTATAAGCCTCTTCATTGCCAAAAAAAAGACTATCAAGAATTTAATCTCAATAGTCCATAAAAATTTTAATAAGAACGAACTGGAAGGATTAATTGTAATATCGCATCATCATGGATTGAACGAATAATAAATGGACGCATTGCACCAGTAAATTGAATTACAACTTCTTGTCCATCTATAGCTTTTAATGCTTCCATCATATATTTTGCGCTGAATGAAATCTTCAATGCTTCCCCATCAAATGCAGAAACTAAAATTTGCTCTTCTACTTTTCCAATTTCAGGAGAATTAGATGAAATTTCAACAACATTGCCTTCTAATGTTTCAAAGCGAACTACATTATACCGATCATCTCGTGCTAAAAGTGATGCACGATCGATTGCTTGTAAAAGAGATTTCCCTTCAATAGTGACATTTGTTTTATATTCTGATGGAATTAAGCGTGATGTATCAGGATAGTTTCCTTCTAGCAAACGTGAGAAAAATAGTACATCTTCTGTTTTAAATAATACTTGTTGACTGGTCATAACGATTTGTACAGGGTTTGTAGAATCTCCAAGAATCTTGTTTAATTCATTTAAACTTTTGCCTGGAATAACAACGCTGCTTACTTCAGCTGGTAATTTTTCTAGTGTTACTTTACGTCTAGCTAAACGGTGGCTATCTGTCGCAACGCATATTAATTCATCTTCTTGAATATTCCAGTTTACACCTGTTAATACTGGGCGACTTTCTGATGTTGCAACCGCAAATACTGTTTCACGAATAATTGATTTTAGTAAATCTGCTGGAATGGTAAATTGTTGTTCTGGAGAAAGCTCCGGTAATGAAGGATATTCTGAAGAATCTTGTCCAATTAGATGGAATTCCGATTTCCCAGAACGAATATGTGTTGCAAAGCCATTAGAGACTTCAATTTCAACTTCATTTGTTGGTAATTTACGTGTGATTTCATTGAACATACGTGCTTGCAATACAATTGATCCAACTGAAGTAACATTAATAATTTGTTTGCCATCTTCTTCTACTGGAATAAATGTTTGAATTGTAATATCAGCATCACTACCTGTTAAATGTAAACCCTCGTTTGTTACATCTAATTTAATACCCGTTAAAATCGGTGTTGTCGTTTTTGAACTTACTGCTTTCATTACATCATTTAAACCTGTAAGCAGATGTTCTCTAATAATATTAAATTTCATTATTTAACCTCACTTATATATATTATTATTTTTAATTATTTAATAGAAATAGTAATAGGGCCTGTTGATATGTGGATAAGTACCATTTTAATGCATAAAATCAGCCTATCCACATGTAGATAGACTGTGTATAACTTTGTGTAAGAATTACTGGTTTATCCACAGGCTATTTTCCTAGCATGCTTTTAATATGTTTAACATCCTGTTGTAATAATTGATCTGTTTTTAGTAAAGTTGAGATTTTTTCATGTGCATGAATCACAGTTGTATGATCTCGGCCTCCAAATTCTTCTCCAATTTTAGGTAAAGAAAAATCAGTCAGTTCTCTTGATAGATACATTGCTACTTGGCGTGGATATGCAATTGATTTTGTGCGTTTTTTTGCACTAAAATCTTCAAGACGAATTTTAAAGTGTTCACCAACAGCATTTTGAATATCCAAAATTGTTATAATGCGTGGTTTTGCAGATGGCATTATATCTTTTAGGGCTTCGGCTGCTAATTCAGGTGAAACATCTTTATTTATTAATGATGAATAAGCGACTACACGGATTAGTGCACCTTCTAATTCACGAATATTTGTATCAACTTGATTAGCAATATAAAGCATAACCTCATTTGGGATATCTAAACCATCTGCTCGTGCTTTTTTACGCAAAATAGCGATACGTGTTTCTAAATCTGGCGGTGCAATATCCGTAATTAAACCCCATTCAAAGCGAGAACGTAAACGATCTTCAAGTCTTGGGATCTCTTTAGGAGGACGGTCACTTGAGATTACAATTTGTTTTGCTTCCTCATGAAGTGTGTTAAATGTATGGAAAAACTCTTCTTGGGTAGATTCTTTTCCAGCTAAAAATTGAATATCGTCAATTAATAAAACGTCAATGCTGCGGTATTTATTACGGAATTCAATTGTTTTGTTATCACGAATTGAGTTGATGAATTCGTTTGTGAACTTTTCTGAAGATAGATAAACTACCTTTGCATTTGGGTTGTGTTCTAATACATAATGGCCAATCGCATGCATTAAATGGGTTTTCCCTAATCCTACGCCCCCGTAAATAAAGAAAGGATTATAGGCTTTTGCCGGTGCTTCGGCTACTGCTAGTGAAGCAGCATGGGCAAAGCGGTTTCCAGAGCCAATTACAAATGTATCAAATGTATATTTGGGATTAAGTAACCCTGGTGAAAATTCATTATTTTCTTGATTACGCGCATGTGTAATTGGCGGTGGTAATTCGAACGTGTCATCCTGTTCTCTTTGAACAACAAATTTAACGTGCAAGTCTTCTCCTGTAAGTTCAGTTAAAATCCCTGTAATTAAATGCATATAGTGTGTTTCAAGCCAGTCACGTGCGAAAGCGTTAGGTGCTGATATTGTTACAGTATCTACTTTATATGCGAGTAAAGTTGTTGATTTTAACCAAGTTTCGAAGCTTGGTTTTGCTAGTTTTTGTTCAGCTTGACTCAGGACATTTCTCCATAGTTCATTTAAATGTTCCAAGCTGGTTCTTCCCTTCGGTTTTAAATAAATATTTAAAAAGACATTTTAGAAAAAAAATAGTCGTAAAAGAGGCCTTTATTTATACGAAAATTGTAGTTTTAAACATAATCACAGGTTGTGGATAAAATCTATCAACTATATATGTAAAACTTTGTCCACAGATTATAAACAACTGTGGATAAAATATTTCCCAGAGAAACTATCCACAATAGAAAACACTATCATCGTAACAAAAAACTTAAGATAATTCAATACTCAATGAAACTTATCCACACTACTGCCAGAATGCACAATCTAATTATCCACAACCATTTAGTTTGTGTAAAACTTGTAAATAAGAGCTGTGGATAATTTTTGGTTTAAAAAAATAATACACAGATTACTAAAGTAGAATACTTAATATTGTGGATAAGTTCTAAAGTGGAGGATTAAGAGGAATTTTTGTGCTTTTTACTATTGATCAATAAACATTAAAAATTATACATTGACATTTGCCTTGTTTTCCGGCTATACTATCAAGGTCTGTATGTAGAAATAGATATAGTAACACTCAAATTTCAGGAGGTGTATATATATGAAACGCACATACCAACCTAAGAAACGTAAGCACTCTAAAGTACACGGTTTCCGCGCACGTATGGCTACTAAAAACGGTCGTAACGTACTAGCTCGTCGCCGTAAAAAGGGTCGCAAAGTTTTATCAGCATAAGTCCACTGAGCCACATCAGTGGTCTTTTTTTTCTTTATTTTAGATAGATCATAGAAAAAGAGTACCAATGATCAGATGGAGCAGGTGAATGGATAGTGAATAAACGCCAACGTATTAAAAAGAATGAAGATTTTCAAAAGGTGTTTAAACGCGGTAAGTCGTTTGCGAATCGCCAGTTTGTTGTTTATTGCTTAGCAAAAGAAGAACAAGAGGCGTTTCGCGTTGGCTTATCGGTTGGAAAAAAAATTGGCAATGCTGTAATGCGAGTTCAAATTAAGCGTTACATTCGCCAAACTTTTTTAGAACTGAAGGACGATTTAAGAAATGATATGGATTATGTTATTATCGCCAGAATTCCGGCGGCCAAATTAGATTTTCATGAAACGAAAAAAAGCTTAGAACATATCCTTAATATCTCTAAAGTAATAAAAAAGAAATAAGAATCACTATTTAAGGCTGTTTCGTTATGAAAGAGCCTCTTTTTGTGGGTTTAGAAATAAAATTGTCTATAACCTGAAGAAATGGCATGAAATTCGAGCTTTTATTTACGGAAATCGTCATTCTTTAAAAGAAGAGGAAATAAATTAGGAAGATTTAGTAGAGTGTTAGCATACTTGCATGGTACTATATTTTCAAAAGAATATATTTAATTGTTGGTTTAGGAGGAAGAGGTTTGAATAAAAAACTTTGGGTCGTTCTGACAATTATGACAGCAGTTTTTCTAGCTGGGTGTACAGAATTCGATCAACCAATTTCAGCTAAGAGCGATGGCTTTTGGAATGAATTTATTGTATGGCCACTTGTTTCGGTAATTGATTACTTTGCAAACTTATTAGGCTCATACGGATTAGGTATAATCGCAGTAACAATTATTATTCGTTTATGTATTCTACCTTTAACAGTTAAGCAAATTAAGAGTTCAAAAAAGATGCAAGAAATGCAGCCGAAACTGAAGGAACTTCAAGCAAAATACGCTTCAAAAGACGCTGAAACACAACAAAAATATCAACAAGAAATGATGGCATTAATGCAATCTTCAGGTGTTAATCCACTTGCAGGATGTTTACCTATCCTTATTCAAATGCCGGTGTTAATTGGTTTCTACCATGCAATTAGCCGTATGAATGCAACGCCAGAGGTTTATGATTTAGGTACTTTTATTGGTGTACATTTAGCAGATAAGAGTATTATTTTAGCTATTTTAGCTGGTCTAATTCAATTTGTAGTAATTATGACGGGTCCAGCAATTGATAACCCACAAATGAAAATTATGATGTACATAATGCCATTAATGATTATCGGTTTCGGTATGGTATTACCAGCAGCATTATCTTTATATTGGGTTGTCGGAAATATTATCTCAGTTATTCAAAACCTTGTTATTTATAAACCTTGGAACAAAAACAAAACAGAAGCTGCTGATACAGGAGGAGCGAAAAAGTGAAACAACATACGCAAATAGGCGCGACGGTAAAAGAAGCGGTCTCATTAGCGTTACACAAGCTTGGCAAAACCCCAGAGCAAGTAGATGTTGAAGTTTTACAAAAAGGTAAAAAAGGATTTTTAGGTTTTGGTTCACGTCCTGCTGAAGTGCGTGTAACTGTGAAAGACGTTCAAAAAGTGGAAGAAACAGAATTGTATTCAAATACAGCTGCTGTTATACAAGTTGAAGAAGTAAATCATGAAGGTTCTAATTTAGAAACTTCACCTACTGTTATTCCTGGGGAGGAAGAAGCTAAGGGTAATGAGATTTTGCCGGATCAACAAGAAGGTAGTCATCTTGATCCAATTGAAGAAACAAAAGCTTATATAGCAAGCATTGCAACTTCAATGGGGATTTCTGATTTAGTATTTGAACAAAAAATTGAAGGCAAATATGTATCTCTACATCTTCAAAGTAAGGATGCAGCACGTTTAATTGGTAAGCGTGGTCAAACGTTGAATTCACTTCAACAATTGGCGCAGCTTATATTAAATAAAAGTGCCAAGTCATTTCTGATATTGAAGTTAGATGTAGAGGATTACAGAGAACGACGTCAAGAAGCACTAGAGCAGCTTGCCGATCGTATGGCAGATAAAGCAATTCGTACGAAAAGTACGGTTGCATTTGAGCCAATGCCTTCATCTGAACGTAAAATTATTCATAATGCGCTTGCAAATCGTTTAGATATTGAAACGCATTCAGAAGGTACAGATCCACATCGCTATTTAGTTATTGAACCATTAAGATAACAACAGCATACAGACAAAAAACGACCACTCTTTTAAGAGCTGGTCGTTTTATTTGTCATAAGAGTGAAATGAGCTGAAAAAAGCGAGGTAGTTAAATTGCATTACTTTAGATTTTAGCTGAAATATGTTAGTCTAAGTTGTTAGAAAGTATTGTTCGGGACATAAGTTATTCACATGTGGATAACCCTGAAACAGGAGGATTAATAATGGAATTTGATACAATCGCAGCGATATCAACTCCAATGGGAGAAGGCGCTATTGCTATCGTTCGTTTAAGTGGCGATGAAGCAGTTGCAATTGCTGATAAAATATTTAAATCACCAAGTGGGAAAAGTCTTTTACAACAACCAACGCATACGATTCATTATGGCCATTTAGTTGATCCTAAAACGGATGAGATTGTTGAAGAGGTCATGCTTTCTCTTATGAAAGGGCCAAAAACGTTCACGCGTGAGGATGTAATCGAAATTAACTGTCACGGTGGAATTGTTTCTGTAAACCGTGTTTTACAATTAGTATTAAGATTTGGAGCACGTTTAGCGGAACCTGGTGAATTCACGAAACGTGCCTTTTTAAATGGCCGTATCGATTTATCACAAGCTGAGGCTGTAATGGACTTAATTCGTGCTAAAACAGATCGTGCTATGAATGTTGCACTTGGTCAAATGGATGGGAAACTTTCACGTCTGATCGGTTCTTTACGTCAGGCACTTCTTGAAACATTAGCACAAGTAGAAGTAAATATAGATTATCCAGAATATGATGATGTTGAAGAAATGACGGTACCTGTTTTACTTGAAAAATGTTCATGGGTACGCGATGAAATTATTAAACTTTTACAAACATCGTCGCAAGGTAAAATTTTACGTGAAGGGCTTTCAACGGTTATTTTAGGTCGTCCTAACGTTGGTAAATCTTCACTTTTAAATAGTCTAGTACATGAAAATAAAGCGATTGTAACTGAAATTGCAGGAACAACTCGTGATATTATAGAAGAGTATGTAAATGTTCGCGGTGTACCGTTGCGACTAGTAGATACTGCTGGTATTCGTGAAACAGAGGATATTGTAGAGCGTATTGGCGTTGAGCGTTCACGTGAAGCATTGAAAGATGCAGATTTAATCTTACTTGTATTAAACTATGGGGAAGAGCTTTCTATTGAAGATGAGCGCTTATTCGAAACGATTCAGCATATGGATTATATCGTCGTTGTAAACAAAACAGATATTGATCAAAAAATAGATTTAGAACGTGTTCAAGAGCTAGCTGGTAATCGTCGTATTGTTACAACTTCTATATTGAAGGAAGAAGGCGTAATGGAGCTTGAAGAAGCAATTGCGGCATTATTCTTTGATGGCCAAATTGAGTCTGGCGATTTAACGTATGTATCGAATGCACGTCATATAGCTTTATTGCATCAAGCGCAGGCGGTAATTGAAGATGCACTTCAGGCTGCTGAAGCGGGAGTTCCAGTAGATATGGTGCAAATTGATGTTACACGTACATGGGAATTGTTAGGCGAGATTATTGGGGACACAATGCAAGAAAGCTTAATTAATCAGTTATTCTCACAATTTTGTTTAGGAAAATAAAACATTTAGCCTTTTAAAAGGGTTTAATTATAGAAAGGATGCTATGGAACATGTCAACACATTATGAGGCAGGTACGTTTGATGTTATCGTTGTAGGCGCAGGTCATGCCGGCGTTGAAGCAGCATACGCATCAGCAAAAATGGGTGCAAAAACACTTATGCTTACAATTAACTTAGATATGATTGCTTTTATGCCATGTAATCCATCAGTCGGCGGACCAGCAAAAGGAATCGTCGTGCGTGAAATTGACGCATTAGGTGGGGCAATGGGTAAAGTAATTGATAAAACGCATATTCAAATGCGTATGTTAAACACAGGTAAGGGTCCGGCTGTACGTGCATTACGTGCACAGGCGGATAAATTTGAATACCAACATGAAATGAAGCGTCTTTTAGAAGAAGAGCCAAATCTGCAAATGCATCAAGCTATGGTAGATGAGCTAATTGTAGAAGATGGCCAAATTCGCGGTGTTATTACACAAGTTGGAGGCATTTACCGTGCACCAGCGGTAATTATTGCATCAGGTACATTCCTTCGCGGCGAAATCATTTTAGGGAATTTAAAATACTCAAGTGGGCCAAACAACCAACAACCCTCAATTAAGTTAGCTGATAACCTAAAAGAATTAGGTTTTGACTTAGTTCGCTTTAAAACAGGGACACCACCACGTGTAAATAGCCGTACAATTGATTACTCAAAAACGGAAATTCAACCTGGTGATGATGTGCCACGTGCATTTAGCTTTGAAACAACAGAATATATTACGGATCAGCTTCCTTGCTGGTTAACTTATACATCTCAAGAAACACATGAAATTATTGAAGCTAATCTACATTTATCACCAATGTACTCAGGGATGATTAAAGGAACTGGACCTCGTTATTGCCCATCAATTGAAGATAAAGTAGTACGTTTTAATGACAAACCACGTCATCAAATATTCTTAGAGCCAGAAGGACGTAATACGCGTGAAGTATACGTACAAGGTTTCTCTACAAGCTTACCAGAGCATGTACAAAAGAAAATGCTAGCATCCGTACCAGGCTTAGAAAATGCTGAAATGATGCGTGCTGGGTATGCAATTGAGTACGATTCAATTGTACCAACACAATTATGGCCAACACTAGAAACGAAGAAAATTGCTGGTTTATACACTTGTGGCCAAATTAACGGTACTTCAGGTTATGAAGAGGCAGCAGGACAAGGGTTACTTGCTGGTATGAACGCAGCAGCAAAAGTACTTGGACGTGACGAAATCATATTAAGCCGCGCAGAAGGTTACATGGGTGTATTAATTGATGATTTAGTAACAAAAGGTACGAATGAACCTTATCGTTTATTAACTTCTCGTGCAGAATATCGCTTACTTTTACGTCATGATAATGCAGATCTTCGCTTAACGGAAATTGGTTATAAAGCAGGTATGATTAGTGAAGAGCGTTATGCAAAATTTGTTGAGAAAAAAGGGAAAATTGAAGCTGAAATTGCACGTTTACGTGATGTAATTATTAAGCCAAATGAAACGACACAAGCACTAATTCGTTCAGTTGAAGGTGCAGAATTAAAAGATGGTATTCGCGGTGCAGATTTATTGAAACGTACAGAAATGAATTATGATTTAGTTGCTACTTTAACACCTTCTGAAGTTGAATTATCAGAAGAAATAAAAGAGCAAATTGAAATTCAATTGAAGTATGAAGGATACATCCAAAAAGCGCTTCAGCAAGTTGAAAAACTTCGTAAAATGGAAGATAAAAAAATCCCTGATAATATTGATTACGATGCAATTTCAGGTATCGCAACAGAAGCGCGTATGAAATTGAAGGATGTACGTCCTTTATCAATCGCACAGGCTAGCCGTATTTCAGGTGTTAACCCCGCAGATATTTCAATTTTACTTGTCTATATTGAACAAGGAAGAATTGCAAAAGTAAGCAATAATTAATGAAATTCAGAGCGTTCCGATTTTATACGGGCGCTCCTTCATTTTATTTAGAAAGAAGGAGATCATTGATGAACGAACAACAATTTATTGCTGCATTAAAAGAAAAGGGTATCGAGCTTTCAGAAATTCAAATTGCGCAATTTAAAAAATATTTTGAGTTACTAGTTGAGTGGAATGAAAAAATGAACTTAACAGCAATTACGGACTTAGAGGGTGTTTATTTAAAGCATTTCTATGATTCTATAAGCGCAAGCTTCTATTTTGATTTCAATAAGGTTACAACAGTATGTGACGTTGGCGCGGGAGCAGGCTTCCCATCGCTACCAATTAAAATTTGTTTCCCGCATTTACAAGTAACGATTGTTGATTCATTAAATAAACGCATTACATTTTTAAATCATTTAAGTGAGGAACTAGGCTTACAAAATGTCCAATTTGTACATGCACGTGCGGAAGAATTTGGCCAAAACGTTAAATATCGTGAGCAATTTGATGTTGTGACAGCACGCGCAGTTGCACGGTTGTCAGTATTATCTGAACTTTGTGTACCAATAGCTAAAGAAGGCGGTTACTTTGTGGCATTAAAAGCTGCTGCTGGCCCAGATGAGCTAAAAGATGCTAAAAAAGCAATTTCAACATTAGGTATACAATTAAAAGAAGAGTTTGCATTCCTATTGCCTGTAGAGGAAAGTGAGCGTACACTTTATGTATTTGATAAAATAAAATCTACGCCGAAAAAATTCCCTCGAAAAGCTGGCGTACCAAATAAAACACCAATTATCTAATGAAATGTTTCACATGGAACATCAAAGTAGAAATATTTTTCTGTTTTGATGCATACATAACGTTAAGCAACGTTTTATAAAATGTCATTCAAAGAACTATGTACATTTGTCCGTGAATAATAAATAATAATTATAATGAGCAAGATAGTTTCTTAAAGGTGGTGCCACTCGGATGAAAAGTCCTTTCTCACGTTTTTTCGGAGGCGGAGTTAAAGAAGAGCAAGCAGAACATGATGAAGTAGCTACAGCAGTTGAAGAGAAAATGGCTACAGAAGAAGTTATTAAAATACCGATTGAAAAAATTATTCCAAATCGCTTTCAACCACGTACAGTTTTTGATGACAATAAAATTGAAGAATTATCAAGAACGATTCATACGCATGGGGTAATACAACCTATCGTGGTTCGACCATTTGGCGAAGAACAGTTTGAAATTATTGCGGGAGAACGCCGCTATCGAGCAATGAAAAAACTTGAATGGATTGAAGTACCAGCCATTGTGCGTCATTTAAATGATAAAGAAACAGCTTCTATAGCTTTAATTGAAAATCTTCAGCGTGAAGAGTTAACTGCAATCGAAGAAGCATTGGCATATCAACAATTATTAGAACTTCATTCTTTAACACAAGAGGCATTAGCGCAGCGTTTAGGTAAAGGGCAATCAACGGTAGCAAATAAACTGCGTTTACTTAAGTTACCTGATTTTGTTCAAACGGCAATTTTAAACCGTGAATTAACGGAAAGACATGCAAGAGCATTAATTTTAATTAAAGATGAACAGCTGCAGCAGCAATTAGTAGCAGCTGTAATTGAATCTGATTGGAATGTACGCCAATTAGAAGATCAGATTCAAATTTTACTTCAGCCTGAAGAGCAAGAAATTGAACAAGAGAAAAAAGAAAAACCTATGCGTAAGGCGATTAGTAGAGATATACGAATTGCTTTAAATACGATTAAGCAATCACTTACAATGGTTTCAAAAAGTGGTATCACTGTGAATACAGAAGAAGAAGATACTGAAGAATACTATAAAATTACAGTAAAAATTCCAAAAAATAAATAAAAAATAGGATCCCTTGGTGCTGATTTACGTGCGCCAAGGGATTTTTTTAATAATTCAGTACAATTGATGCGGTTTTCCTTTCTATTTTTTGTTAAAATGGAGTTTAATAAGAATAAAAATAGAATATGTTGTTTTAAACGTAGAAAAGTAATGAAAGCAGGTGCCGAGATTGGGAAGAATAATTGCGATCGCAAACCAAAAAGGTGGCGTAGGGAAGACAACTACATCTGTAAATTTAAGCGCATGCCTTGCATATTTAGGGAAAAAGGTATTATTAATGGACATTGACCCGCAAGGAAATGCCTCAAGTGGTATTGGTGTAGCAAAAGGTGAACTAGAATCATGTATTTATGATGTTTTGATTGATGATGAACCTGCAGAGAATGTAATTCTTCAATCAAAAGTTGAAAATTTATTTGTACTTCCAGCAACTATTTCTTTAGCGGGTGCTGAAATTGAGTTAGTTTCAACGATTTCAAGAGAGCTACGTTTAAAAAATGCACTTGAGAAAATAAAGGATAATTATGATTTTATAATTATTGATTGTCCTCCATCATTAGGGTTATTAACGTTAAATGCTTTAACAGCTTCTGATGCAATTATAATTCCAGTACAGTGTGAATATTATGCTTTAGAAGGATTAAGTCAGCTTTTATCAACGATTCGCCTGGTTCAAAAGCATTTGAATAAAAATTTGATGATTGATGGTGTAGTATTAACGATGTTAGATGCACGCACAAATTTAGGTTTACAAGTAATTGAGGAAGTAAAAAAATACTTCCAGGATAAGGTGTATAAAACCGTAATCCCTCGAAATGTTCGTTTGAGTGAGGCGCCAAGTCATGGGGAGCCAATTATTATCTATGATTCAAGATCTAGGGGTGCGGAAGTATACTTAGAATTAGCAAGGGAAGTGATTAAAAATGGCTAAAGGTTTGGGGAAGGGCATTAGTGCTTTATTTCCTTCTGAGGATGTACATAATGGTGATACAGTAGAAGTATTAGCTATTTCAAAAATTGCAGCCAATCCATTTCAACCGCGTAAAATTTTCATGGAGGAAGCCTTACAGGAGCTTTCTGAATCAATTAAGGAACATGGAATTATTCAACCAATCGTTGTTCGTAGCAACGGTAAGCGCTATGAAATTGTAGTTGGAGAACGTAGATATCGCGCAGCCAAATTAGCGGGTCTAACTGAAATTCCAGCAATTATTAAAGACTTAACTGAACAAGAAATGATGGAGCTAGCAATTCTTGAAAATTTACAGCGTGAAGATTTAACACCAATTGAAGAAGCAGAAGCGTATCAAAGTTTAATGGGGAACTTAAATATAACGCAGGAACAGTTAGCAAAGCGTTTAGGTAAAAGTAGGCCACATATTGCTAACTTAGTACGTTTGTTGCAATTACCTGATAAAATTCGTGAGCAAGTTAATATTGGTGAATTATCGATGGGCCAAGGGAGAACGCTGTTAGGTTTAAAAAATAAACGTAGAATTCCAGAACTTGCACAGAAGGTAATTAAGGAACAGATGAATGTTCGTCAGCTAGAGGCATTAGTGCAACAATATAATGCACCTGTTTCACGTGAAACAAAAAAAGCTGAGAAGAAAGATGTGTTTGTTAGGGCAACGGAAGCACAATTACGTGATTTTTTCGGAACACAGGTTCAGATAACGAAGTCAAAGAAGAAGGGTAAAATCGAAATCGAATTTTATTCTGAGGATGATCTTGGACGAATTATGGAACTATTAAAATTGGAACAAGAATAAAATGGAGGAGCCCAGTAAAATGGGCTCTCTTTTTTCACTTAGAAAGAGGTAAGGCATGGTTTTATGGGGTACAGCAGTAAATGCTGGATTAATTGTATTAGGGGCAACGCTGGGACTGCTTTTTCGAAATATTCCGGAAAAGATGAAGGAAACAGTGTTAATGATTATCGGTTTAGCTGTAGCAGTCCTTGGAATACAAATGGGTATGACGAGTTCGAATTTTGTAATTGTTATCGTTAGTTTAGTAATAGGAACGATCATTGGTGAGATGTTAAATATTGAAGCTGTGTTCCAACGTTTAGGTTTGTGGATAGAGTCGACCTTTTTTAAAAATAAGGGTAAAGGGAAAATAGCGGAAGCTTTTGTTACTGCATCTTTAATCTATGTTATTGGATCTATGGCTGTTCTAGGAGCTTTAGATAGTGGTTTAAGAAATGATCATAGTGTATTAATTACAAAGGGTATTATTGATGGGTTTATGTCGATTATTTTATCTTCCACTTTAGGTATTGGCGTTCTATTGTCTGCGATACCAGTATTTTTATACCAAGGGATTATTGCGATTAGTGCAGGTGGTATTAGTATATTTATTCCTGAAGCGGTGTTAACTATGTATATTCAAGAGATGACAGCAACAGGTGGAGTTATGATTTTGGCAATCGGCTTAAATATAGCGGGATTGACGAAAATTCGTGTAGCTAATTTGCTTCCTGGCATTGTAGTCGTTGGGGTTATTGTAGGCATTTTGTTTAGCTTGCAATAAATGATGCTGCCAAGCAATTTGAAGTGCTTTTGCAATTATGAAACTCATTTTTGTTGTTAAATAGAGTCTAGTTGTTTGGAGGACTGTTGCTTGCAAGATACTGGTTTTATTAACGATTCCTTTGATTGAAAGTTGACCAATAGGTGGCAAATCTTTTTGAACAGCTAATCCTGGAAAGAGTGGCCCTTGATGCACTAGTATTTTCCCGATTTGATTTTCGCTACTTAAGCAGGCATCAATTGCGATAATGTATGGACTTTGATAGGTATCGTGAATCGAATTTAAAGTATCTTTTAAATTTAGTGCATGAAGCGGCTTTTCTAGCGTACCAAAAATAGGGAAGGGAAATGCAAAGTCTTGTATTAGTTGGTGCCCAATAAGCGGTCCAAGGGCATCTCCTGTAGAACGATCTGTACCGATACAGCAAAAAAGTAATGAAGGATGTTCAAATGGGATTACTTTAAAAAAATAATCACTAAGCTTGCTAACGATTTGAGGTTCATCATAAAATAGCTCTAGCGTTTTTTCAACATTCAATATATTCCAACTCTCTTTC
>JAZLIT010000097.1:0-8073 GCA_045617525.1 Solibacillus sp.
GCTCTGTAATGAAGTTTTAAAGTTTGATCGTTTGAGTAGCTTCGTCACGATTGGGAAAACTACTGCGTATACAATCACGTTTAGTGCAGTCGTTGATAAAACCACTGTCACAAATAAATATTTAAAGTCGATTGGAACATCTGTTAGTACAAGTGCCATCGATAAGAAAATTGTGCCTGATAAAATTGTACCTAAGCCAATAATACAATAGTTTACAATGATGTTTTTAATAAATTTTCGTAAAGCTAATACGACTAGTAGAAATACAAAGCCTGTCACACATTTATCAATGACATTTGGAAGGAATCCTCCTGGAAATGTAGAAAATAGTCCAGATAAAACACCTGATGTCACTGCAAGTAAAAAAGTTTCTTTAAAAGTAGGGAATAGGATAATACCGATGAACATCATCGTTAACATAAAGTCTGCCTTCATTCCACCGTTAATTCCTGGTACAACGATATACAGTGCTGCACCTACAGCTACCAGTAATGCCATTAATACTAAATTTTTCGTATTCATTTTTCTCGTCTCCTCTAAGCTTTTCTCGTCTCTCGTCCTCCTTATGTGCACTCATTGCCATAAGCGAAAACTTAGTCTGAATTTTACGCTGACCGATAAAAAAATGCAACAACTTTATAAGAAAGTCGTTGCAGGGAAAGTGAATTATTTTTCTAGCTGTTCCTTAATCGCCGCTGCAACAGTTTGCAGTACTTCTGTTGGGAATTCATCTTGGCGTGTCTCCCAACCTACCTTAACCCCGTCCGATTCATCATAACGCGGGATTAGGTGAAGGTGATAATGGAAAATTGTTTGCCCAGCACCAGCGCCGTTATTATTAAGGGTATTCAGTCCGTCAGCATCGAACGCATCTCGTATCGCAGTTGCAACTTTGGGTGTTGCTGCAAAGAAGTTACTCGCTACTTCTGTTGTCATATCAAATAAATTCGTGCAATGTGTTTTTGGTATTAATAAAGTATGCCCCTTAGTTACCGGCATAATTTCCATGAATGCATATGCATGCTCATCCTCGTATACTTTAATACTAGGAATTGTTCCGTCGATAATTTTACAAAATAGGCAGTCGCTCATTTTGTACCCACCTTTCAAACTATTTTTCTTTATTTTATCATAGGAGAACTGATTGTTAGGAGATTTTTTGTTACACTAAAGGAAGTATAAGGGAGCGTGACAAAATGACAATTTTACAAGTGAAAAATGTAACAGGTGGCTACACGCGTAAGCCGGTGATTGAAAACCTTTCATTTGAAATTAGCAAAGGTGAATTAGTGGGTCTTATTGGATTGAATGGTGCAGGGAAAAGTACGACGATTAAGCATATTATCGGGACTCTTTTACCGCAAAACGGAGAAATCCGCTTAAATGGTGTGACTCTAAAGGAAAATGTAGATAAATATCGATCGAGCTTTTCCTATATTCCAGAAACGCCTGTATTGTATGAAGAATTAACGCTGCGAGAGCATTTAGAGTTAACAGCGATGGCCTATGGATTAGATGAGACAACATTAAAAGCGCGTTCTGAAGTATTACTGAAGGAATTCAGAATGGAGCGTCGTTTAAATTGGTTTCCGTCGCATTTCTCAAAAGGGATGCGTCAAAAGGTAATGATAATGTGCGCTTTTTTAGTGAATCCTAGTCTTTATATTATTGATGAGCCATTTGTGGGTTTAGATCCACTTGGGATTAAGTCTCTACTTGATCAGATGGACGCGAAGAAGCGTGAAGGCGCATCAATTTTAATGTCGACGCATATTTTATCGACAGCGGAAAAGCATTGCGACCGAATTATTTTACTGCATAATGGACAAGTTCGCGCGCAAGGTACAATGGCTGATTTGCGTAAAGCCTTTAATATGCCGACAGCTACTTTAGATGATTTATATATTGAGATGACGAAGGAGCAAGACCATGAACATGCGTGATATTTGGTCGAAGCGATTCGGCCATTACATGAATGAATTGCAAAAATATATGCAATATATTTTTACAGGGCATATTGGAATAGTTCTTGTATTTGTGCTAGGGGCACTAGGCTATCAATATAGTGAGTGGTTAAAGGTTGCCTCGTCTAGCTTTCCCGCAGAATGGTTAATTGCGGTCGTTGTAGGTTTTATCCTATCAATGAGTCGTCCTGTTACTCTGTTGCGTGAACCCGATCAAGTATATTTATTGCCACTTGAATCAAGTATGAAGGCTTATTTTAATAAGGCGTTAATGTGGACGTATTTTTCACAAGTAGTTCTGCCACTACTTTTATATATTGTGGCAATTCCATTATTAAAGACGGTTACCGATTTAACGATTCAAGAAATTTGGATTGGTGCTGCTTTTGTGGCCGTTTTAAAAGTATTTAATATCGTGTTGGAGTTTAATTATCGCTATGCCAATCGCGGTTATGCAGTATGGATTGACCGTGTAGCGCGGATTATCATGAATATTTTAGTGTTAGAAGCATATTTACATGGTGGCATTGGCGAGGCGGCACTTTATGGGTTGTTAATTATTGCGTATTACTTAATGATGCGTAAAAAGGTATTTGTGAATCCAGTACCATATGAGCATTTTGTGAAAATTGAGCAAAATCGTATGCTTGGCTTTTATCGTTTTGCGAATTATTTTACGGAGGTTCCGCATTTACGAGGGTCGATTAAACGTCGTGCCTGGTTAGATTTTGTGTATAATTCGTTTAAAAAGAACAGTACGCAAAGTTATTTAGTAGCGCGTACATTTATTCGAACAGATGATTTATTTTACTTATGGATTCGATTAACGATAATTTCAGCTTTTTTCGCCGCGTTTATTGAGCTTCAATTTGTGACGTGGATTGTTTCAGCTGCATTAGTATTTGCAATGGTTATTCAGTTGAAGCAAGCGTTAATTTCTAAGGGTGAATTCCGTATGGACATGCTCTATCCTGGAGCTGTAGATGCACGTGAAAAAGCGGTAGATCAACTACTACGTAAGCTAGTGATAATTCAAGCAGTTGTTGTAACTCTATGTAACATAATGATGCCAATGTTTTATGTAACGCCAATTGTTATTATAGTGATTGGCTTTGTGTCAATTAAAGTCACAACAAGTAAATAAGCCGGGTGAGTTATGCTTACCGAAAAAAAAGTGCTCTTCATTATTTCGTAAATGAAGAGTACTTTTTTTAATTTGAATTCGTGTTATTACTCTGGTACAGGGGCAGTATAAGTTGAAATATATCCGTCACCATCAAATATTTTTTGTACGGAGCTTGCCTTTAAGCTAAGTAGCTGTTCAAATGAATTTTTATAGGATTTCGATTGGAGCCAAGCTTCGTAGAGCGAAGGGCCAACCCATTGCGTTAGAAAAACGAGCGGATCACTTTTTTTATTTGGTGCAAGCAAACGAAAAGCCAAAAGTAAATTTTCACTTTTTAATGCTGCGCTCACATCTTTAAATTGCTGGATGTAAACTTCACGTGACTCACCATCTAACGGTAAATGGTGCATAACGAAATAGCCACGCTGCTGTAATTGACCAGAGCCATCAACGATTTCATAAGACCGAGGTGACACGAATACAGACTTTTTATCTGTTTCGTGTAACACGACTGCACTGCCTTGCCCATGTAATAAAATCATTTCTTCTTTCTTGTATTTCACTACAAGTTTTTCCATAAAATCAGCTGTTCCTAAAGTCATGTATAGATTCATATAAGTCCCTCCTTAAGGGTTACTATTTCCATTTAAAAATAATTATAAGCCTTGTGTCCAAAATCGGTGGTAATAAAGGAGAATTTATGACATTTCCATCTAAAAACTATACAATATAACCCTAAACAATTACTATTGATAATGGATATCAATATAAAAAATACTATTAAACAGAGGGCAGGTACACACCCATGACAACTTTTAACGATACATTACTTCGTGCAGCAAAAGGTGAAAGTACGGAACACACACCAGTATGGTTTATGCGTCAAGCAGGGCGTTCACAACCAGAATATCGTGAAATTAAAGCTAAATATTCATTAGAAGAAATTACAATGCAACCGGAACTTTGCGCATACGTAACACGCTTACCAGTAGAACAATATAATGTCGATGCAGCAATTCTCTATAAAGACATCGTAACACCACTTCCAGGTATCGGTGTAGATGTAAAGATCAAGGCAGGTGTTGGCCCAGTTATTTCAAATCCAATTCGCTCTGCAGCCGATGTTGACAAGCTTGGAGAATTTAATGCACAAGAGCATACGCCATTCGTGTTAGATACGATTAAAATGCTTACACAAGAGCAGTTAAGTGTACCTCTAATTGGATTTGGAGGGGCACCATTTACACTTGCAAGCTACATGATTGAAGGTGGCCCAAGTCGTAATTATGCAAAAACAAAATCATTTATGGTATCACAACCTCAAGCATGGTTCTTATTAATGGATAAGCTAGGTGATATGATTATTGCTGATATTACGGCTCAAGTTGGCGCTGGTGCGAAGGCAATTCAAATTTTTGATTCATGGGTTGGCGCATTACATGTAGGGGATTACCGTATCTTCATCAAACCAGTCATGACACGTATTTTTACTGAATTACGTAAATTAAATGTACCGCTAATTCAATTTGGTGTTGGTGCGTCTCATTTAGTAAATGAGTGGCATGATCTTCCAATTGATGTTGTTGGCCTAGATTGGCGTTTGCCAATTAGCGAAGCAGGTGCACGCGGTGTCACAAAAGCCGTTCAAGGTAACTTGGATCCGACTCTACTACTGGCTGATTGGAATATTATTGAAGAGCGTGCGAAGGCAATTATTGATCAAGGTTTAGCGCATAAAGGCGGTCATATTTTCAACTTAGGTCATGGTGTATTCCCAGAGGTTGAACCAGCTGTATTAAAACGCTTAACATCATTTGTTCATGAATACAGTCGCGAGCAAATCGCAAAGCGCGGTTAAGCTTTAATAACGATTTTATATTAGATAATTTAAAAACTACCATGAGGTGATTGGAAATGAAAGAAGTACGTGGATTATTAGTAATGGCATATGGTACGCCGTATAAAGAAGAAGATATTGAACGTTATTACACACATATTCGTCATGGCCGTAAACCATCTCAAGAACATATCGATGACTTAACAGCGCGTTACCGTGCAATCGGAGGGATTTCTCCACTTGCTAAGATGACAAAAGCACAAGCAGAAAGCCTATGTGCTCGCTTAAATGAAGTGCAAGACGAAGTTGAATATAAATTATTCATCGGCTTAAAACATATCGAGCCATTTGTAGAAGATGCAATTGAAGCAATGGTAAATGAAGGAATCAAAGAAGCAGTAACAATCGTACTTGCTCCTCACTTCTCAACGTTCTCAATTAAATCATACAATGGCCGTGCACAAGAACATGTAGAAAAATTAGGTGCAGAATTAAAATTAACTTCAGTTGAATCTTGGTATAAGCAACCGAAATTCATTGAGTTCTGGAAAAATGCAGTTAATGGTGAATTAGCGAAAATGACAGAAGAAGAGCGGGCAACTGCATGCTTAATCGTGTCAAATCACTCTTTACCTGAAAAAATTAAATTAGCAGGCGACCCATACGAAGAGCAATTAATCGAAACTGCTCGTTTAATCGAAGAAGCATCTGATATTGTAAACGTAGAAGTGGGCTGGCAATCAGCAGGTCAAACACCTGAGCCATGGTTAGGACCAGACGTTCAAGATTTAACAAAAGAATTATTCGAGCAAAAAGGCTATAAAGCATTTATATATACGCCGGTTGGTTTCGTGACGGAGCATTTAGAAGTTCTGTATGATAACGATATCGAGTGTAAGGTTGTATGTGATGAAATCGGTGCGAGCTACTTCCGTCCAACAATGCCGAATGTAGATCCATTATTTATTGATGCAATGGTAGATGCCATCCATGATAAATTAGCAAATAGAAACTAAGTGAGTGATATAAGTGACGTTAAACAGACGGAAAGTCGTCGTCGTAGGTGGTGGAATTACAGGCTTAACTGCGGCATTCTATATTCAAAAGGAAGCGCATGAAAATAATTTGCCAGTAGATGTTGTTTTGATTGAAGCGTCTCTTCGTGTAGGAGGCAAAATTGAAACAGTAAGAAAAGATGGCTTTATAATTGAGCGTGGACCTGAATCTTTCTTAGATACAGCCAATAGTATCCGCAACTTAGCTCGTGATTTAAACATGGAGCAAGAGCTTATTCAGCATAATAACGGTCAAACGTATATTACTGTGGGCTCTGAATTTCATGGAATTCCTAATGGATTTATGTTCGGCGGCCCGTCTGAAGTTACTTCACTTGTCACTTCAAGTTTAATTTCCTTAAGTGGTAAAATTAGAGCGGCCGGAGATTTATTTATTAGTAAGTCAACAGAAAAGGTCGACGAGTCAATTGCTGACTTTTTCAAACGGCGCTTTGGGAATGAAGTAGTGGAAAATCTTGTGGACCCATTACTTGCAGGGACGTTTGCTGGTGATATCGAACATTTAAGTATGCTCTCGATGTTCCCCCAATTCTACGACTTAGAGAAAAAGCATCGCAGCCTGATTAAAGGTTATATAAAAAGTAGTAATGGATTCTATAGTTCAAGGCAAAAAAGTGGGCAGACCTATTATGAAACGTTTAAAAATGGTCTTTCCACATTAATTGAACGATTAGAATCTACGCTAATTCCAGGAACAATTAATAAGGGCGTTAAAGTTGATTGGATAGAAAAGACGCGCGACAATCAACTTAATCTATTTTTAAATGATACAACGCAGATTTTAGCTGATGAGATTATTGTAGCTACACCATTTAATATTGCAAAAAATATATTTAGAGATTATTCAAGTTTACAAATGATGCGACCTATGCAAAGTGCAACAATTGCAACGGTATCAATGGCATTTAAATCAGAGGATATAAAAAAATACAAAGATGCGCTCAATATTTTTGTGTCGCGTAATAGTAGTTTTGCTATTACAACCTGTACTATTGCGTCGAATAAATGGGACAATGTTGCACCAGCTGGCTATGAGTTGCTAAGAATTTACATTGGACGTGTTGGAGATGAAACCATTGTCGAACTTTCAGACAAGGAAATCGAAAAGACGGTATTACATGATTTAGAATTGATGCTTGGAATAACGGTTCCACCATTATTTACAGTCGTCGCACGTTGGCAACAAGGCATGCCTCAATATACAGTTGGCCATGCACAAAGAATACACCAATTATATGAAACATTTGGCCAAGAGTTTGAACAAGTACAGCTAATAGGCAGCTCGTATGAAGGCATCAGTATGCCACAATGTGTAGAACAAGGAAAAGTAGCAGCAATGCGAATCATTGATCAATTGAAATAACTTACTAAATGCCAGCTACAGATGAGAATCGTAGTTGGCATTTTCACTAGCCGCATGTATTGAATAAATATTTCAACCGATTAAATCGGTTGTGGCTAGCGATGCTTATCCTACATATTTCATTAACAAGCAATTATGAAACTGCATAATGACACACTACAAATCGAAAGTGAAGAAAATAAAGGGGAGCAGTATAATATAAATTCCCATTAATGGAGGACTAGAAATGAAGAAGTGGTTATTGAGTTTATTCGTAATTCCAGCGTTATTATTTGGGTGCAATGAAGAAGCTGAAATCGACACTAATGGTGAAGGCTCTGTAATGCCGGAAATCGTTGAAGTAGTCATAACATCGCCAGATAAATTTGAAATTGGCGTAGAAATCGAACTTTCTGCACAAGTAAAACAGGGCGACGAATTTATAAATGAAGCTGCAGAAGTTAAGTTTGAGGTTTGGGAATCAGGCATGCGCGACCATGGGATAATGGCAGACGGAACGCTTACGCAAGACGGAATCTACGCCGTTAAGCATAAATTTGAGCATGACGGCGTGTATTATATGTACGCACATACAACTGCTCGAGGCATGCATGTAATGCCGAAAAAAGAATTGATTGTCGGCACACCCGATATGAGTAAAGTTCTTGAAGATAAATCTACTAATACAATGAATAACCACAGCGGCGAATCTGATGAAGAGGACAACG
>JAZLIT010000098.1:0-12278 GCA_045617525.1 Solibacillus sp.
TGAGATTTAGTAGAGATGGGAATCTTGGAGATAATTTGAAATATGGATTTGGAGGATAAAAATGCGGTACTTTAAAGGCTACTGTTTATTTATAATTTTCACCTTGTTGTTAACAGGGTGCACAGGTGTAGAAAAAGAAAAATCTCCATCAAAAAATTACGATTGAGGATGAGTGAAAAAGAAAGATTGCTCATTAGTAAAACTGGTGTGGAGCAAATTGAATTTTTCAAGCTGAATGGAACTTTGAGAGAAGATGATGATGATTTGCAATTTTCAGTTGAAGTGTTTGAAGAGGGAACTTTTAAAGAGGAGTTACTAAAGACTAGGGGCGAAATCGAAACAAAATATAAAGACAGATTTATTTCTTTTGGAATAAGTGACGATAGAGACGAAGACCATTCTTTAAAACTGATAAATGGTTTACCTTCAGGGCATGCTACAACGTTTTATTCAAATAACATGACCGCTTATACATTCGGTAAGCTAGTCGACGAAAAAGTTACTTTAGAAAAAAATAAACCTACTTATTTAGCTGCGTGGCAAGGTACTAATAAAAACACCTTTCGTTCTGTTATAGGAGAAAATGGGGAACTACCCTCAGGTATTGAAGAATATGAACTCGTATTTATATATAAAGTTTTATGGACCGAAAAAGTATCCAACCATTTAAGATTTTTCAATAACAAGTATACTTTCTTAAAATTAGGAAGAGCATAAGAGAAAACTGATATTACATCCCTTTTAATTTAGATATTTTTGCTCACAGAACTAAAGGAGGTACAAATTTAAGATATTTGCATAAAATAGTACTATGTTTGCTTTTATAGATAGGAGGAAATACCATGATGAAAACGTGGGTTTTTCGTCTTGTTATTGTAAGTCTTTTTGTGTTGACAGGTTGTCAGGAAAAACCATCAAATTCAGCAGATTTAGACAATGAGTTTTCTGAAATCGAACAACCGTTAGAAGGGGTAATAAAAAATAATTCACCGGGTAGTGAAGATGAAAATGAACAAGTAGCACGTCCCATTGTTATAACGGTAACTGATCCACAAACATTTGAGGTAGTTACTACAATAACACCTCAAGAATTAGAGTATGACACAAATTTTGAATTGTATAAAACAAAAATTAAAGAGCTAGCGAAAGAATTAGCAAGGGGAAAAGGTACATCTACGGGCTACGACCAAACAATGGTACTGGATAAAATAGGGGACAATGGTCAGATTATTAAAGGGAACCCTGGTATGATTTTAAAAGAGAGTGAATTAGTTGATAAAATACTTGCTGCTTCAAAAAGTGGTGGGAACGTTGATTTGCCTTTATATTTGACGGAAAGTAATTATCATGTAGAGGATATTCCTTCTTTAAATGAGGTAACAGTAGCTTCTTTTACAACCTATTTTAACTCCGCTGAAACAGGTAGAAGCAAAAATATTGAGCTTTCAGCAAATGCATTAGATAACATATTGGTTGGTGATGGGGGATATTTCTCTTTCAATACAATGGTTGGGGAACGAACAGTAAATAAGGGTTACCAACCTGCGATAGAAATTATAAATAAGGAACGCGTAATGGGTATTGGCGGTGGGATTTGTCAGACTTCTTCAACATTATTTAATGCAATTGATCAAATAGGGATCAAAATTACGGAAAGACACCATCATTCATTAGACGTAGGTTACGTACCAACTGGAAGAGATGCAACGGTTTCCTATGGTACTTTAGATTTCAAGTTTCAAAATAGTAGTGGGGTTCCTTTTTTAATTAGAACATTTTATAGTCACAATACGCTCACGATAGAAATCCGGACCGCGGAGCAATATAGGGATATTTTGATAGATGTTTAGTTGAATTGATAATCGAATCTTGGTTTCAACGATTCTTTGGAATTTAGCGGGTAGTAAATAAAGTAAAAAAGTTGATTTTCTAGCTAATTAGAAAATTGGCTTTTTAAATTGCGCATTATTGTGAAACTTTGAATTGATTCAATACATAAAAATTATCGCAGGGCAAACAGCTAGCCCCTTTGCTTTTACTGTGATCGTAACTAGATGCAAAACTATAATAAAATTCTTTTGCAATATACAAAAAAACAGATGAAATCTAGAACCTAACAACTAATAATGTTGTTAGGATTTTTTATGTGGTAGAAAATTATTAAACTTGAAATATAAAAAAATGTATCAAACAGTTCATACCCCCTCTTCTCAAATCATATAATATAATGTTTCTATTTTTTAAATCACATAGAAACAGAGACGAGAGATTCTCAGGGAAATGATAAGTTTCAATAGATTTAGAGAGAGGAGAATCGAAGTTTGTTATTACGGAATAAGTTTCTTGAGAGAATTGTAAGTGCTCGAACGATTTTTTTAAAGAATCAAAAATAGTTAGTCATTGAAAAGGGGAAATGAGATTTGAAAGGAAAATGGCTTAATAAGTATTTTACGGTATTTATAGCATTTTTATTGGTTTTATCGATGCTATCGCCACTAAGTGTATCGGCGAATGAGGAAACTGATTCATTTAAGCCATCTAACTTTGATGAAAGTACGATGTTGCTTAAGGCAGCGATTGCAGAACAGCTTAATGTACAGTCTAGCCCAGCTACACTGCACAAAGATTTGCAGGGGCTATCGGGTAGTGAAGATATTGGAGTTATTATCCATTTATCGGAGAAACCTGTTGCACTTGAACAAGGAATAATGCAATTAAATGGACGATCATTTAATGGTAGTAATAAAGAAAAAACAAAGGCAAAAGTAAAATCACAACAGGTAGAAGTCATTCAAGATATGCAAAGTGAAAATGTATCGTTCACACAAGGATATACATTTGATACTGTATTAAATGGTTTTGCTGCAAAAGTAAAAGCCAGTGATTTAGATAAATTAGTAGATATTAAGGGAATCACATTAATTGAGCCAGATGCACTTGTGTATGCTTCAGAAGAAGTAATGAGTTCAAATAATGCAGACCTTGACCAAATGGATACAGTTAGTCCATTTATGAGTACAAGTAATTCATTCTTAGGTATTGAAAAGCTTTGGAATGAAGGCATAGAGGGACAAGGTATTAAAGTAGCGGTACTAGATACAGGGATTGATGCTGATCACCCGGAATTCGAGGGGGTTTATAAAGGCGGAAAAAACTTTATTCCTCATACGGGAACAGATTATGCGCGTGATCGTGCAGATGATGATGCTTCGGAGACTTCTCCGTTAGATCGTCCTGAACATCGCGCTGAATTTAATGCAAATGGCAGCGCGTTTTACACATCTCATGGTACTCATGTTGCGGGAACAATTGCTGCAATTGGGGCAAATCAGTTTGGTATTAAAGGGATTGCGCCAAAAGTGGACTTATATATGTACCGAGTATTAGGTGCATATGGTAGTGGATCTACTTCTGGTATTATTAAAGCAATTGAGACAGCGGTTATTGAAGAAATGGATGTTATTAATCTTTCATTAGGAGGAGGTGCCAATTCTGAGACGGACGGGGCATCATTTGCTATTAATAATGCAATGATAGCTGGTACCATTTCTGTTAGTGCAACAGGTAACTCAGGTCCAAATCGCGGGACAATCGGCACACCATCTACTTCACGTTTAGGGATTGCAGTAGGAAATACAACAAACCCTGAAACATTGCATAATGGTGAAGTAAATGTCACATTTGGAGATTTCGAATACTCTAAACAATTGGAGTTAATGGCAACAACATTTGGACAAGATGTTGCAACACAACTTAGCGGTGAGTACGAGCTAGTTGTTATTCCAGGTGTAGGAAATGTATCTGATTTTACGGGAATCGATGTAGAAGGTAAAATCGTACTGATTGCTCGAGGATCAATTGCATTTGTTGATAAAATTGCTAACGCTAAAATGAATGGGGCTGTTGGAGCGATCATTCATAACTTTGCGGGGGGCACTAACGCACCGGATGTTTCGGGTACATTTTTAGGGGATTCCTTTGATTTTATTCCTACGTTTGATATGTCCCAAACGGATGGAGATGCCATTCGAGCAGCATTATCAGGAGAGGAAGGAACGGTTACATTTAATCGTTTTGGCTCTGTAACAACTTTGGGTGATGAAGTGAATTCTTCAAGCTCACGTGGTCCTACTACGCCAAACTATGATATTAAACCTGATGTTACAGCACCAGGTACGAATATTATGTCAACAGTTCCAATGTACAAAGCAGATTTCCCAGATGTAGACTATAGTGCGGCTTACGACAGAAAAACAGGAACTTCAATGGCGACACCACATATTGCTGGAATCGCGGCACTTGTCAAACAAGCAAATCCAGATTGGAACGCATTTGACGTAAAAGTAGCCCTATCAAATACAGCACAAATTTTAGATACAACAAAATATGATGTATTCGCACAAGGTGCTGGTCGTGTTGATGCGTATGCAGCTGCTCATCCAGGTGCCCTAGCGTATGCGATAGATGAAGCTGTATTAGATAGCAGTGGTTCTATTGTAGAAAACTTAAAAGGCACAGTTACTTTTGGGCCGCAATCATTAAAAGAAGGCAATATATCAATTACGAAAGAAATTTTAGTAAGAGATATAAAGGGGGTTGGCGGAAACTATAATGTCTCTGTCGATGTCACAAAAAGCTTTGCTGATGCTACTGTAACTGTAGATAAACCTTCATTTACGTTAGATGGTGAAGAAATATTAACGGTAACATTAACAGCTTCCCAAAATACAGCTACAAAACTTGGCGATGAATTGCTAGGTTATATTCATATTACTGCTGTAGAAGAGGATTTAACTGAAGTAACATTATCTGTTGATCGAACAGAGTTAAATATGAAAACAGGCGATACAATCCAACTGAATGTATTAGAAACAACTACACCAATTCCAAGTCAGCATACACATATATCATTACCATTTGCAGCAGACTTTGGAGGAGTTGCTAAAACTGAAATTCGAGATATGGCAATTACGGAAACGGATCTATCATTTAATGGTGATGGCGTGAAGGATGAGGCAGTATTATCTTTCACATTGACAGGAGATGTTACGACAAACTATATTGAACTTTGGGATATCATGGATCCTTCAGGAGGCACATATGGCGATGGCTATATCGGCTATTTACATGCGGGTACCTCGTTAGCAGCTGGATCATATACACTCCCTGTAAGAGGGACTTATCAGCCTTGGAGTGGTGGTGCTGCAAGAACTATTCCTGATGGACTGTACACAATTGACTTCACAGGAGCAAGTGCTTCTGGAACAATTGGGGACTATGCTGGACCAGTTGTAGTGAAAACAACGAAACCTGCAATTTCAGGCTCTATTATAGACGGGATTGCGAATGGTCAAATAACGGATAAATATATAGACTATAATACTGAGCTAGAACTATATGGTCTAGACTATAATGTAAATAGCAAACTTGCTGCATCATATGTCGTTACGGAAAATGGCGAAGCAGCTCAACCAGTTGCATTTAACTTAAATCAAAATGGTTCATATTCATTTGATATTAGTACGTTGAATGAACAATCTCATAATGTTGTAACTGTATTCGTTCAAGATGCGGCAGGTAACAGTGCGCAACAAGTTATATTTGAAAATGCGCCTGTAACAGAAGCACCAGAAACACCGGAAACACCAGAAACACCAGAAACACCAGAAACACCAGAAACACCAGAAACACCAGGTGAGTCGGATTTAACATCATTTATGGTATTAGCAGAATCATCGGAACAAAACCCAATCACACCACAAAACACTCAAGAAATCGAAACTATCTCATCTTCAACTATTGAAATTGGATCACTTCCTAATTTAACACTTATCACACCAATTTATAATGAACAACCATATAGTGGCGGTGAATCTAGTTCGAATGTCGATGGTCCGGTACGATATAATGTATATGAATCGCCAACAGTAGTAGACGTGACAAATAAAGCGACGTATACTGTTGAAAATGGAAATATTGTTTCAGTAACGAATGAAGGCTTAGTTACGGCCAAAGCTGCAGGTAATACAACAATTACTGTGAAATACCTTGGAAATGAAGTGAAGGTTAATGTCACAGTAGCAACACCAACGAAGCCAGGTAAACCAGAGAAACCAGGTAAACCAGAGAAACCAGGTAAACCAGAGAAACCAGGTAAACCAGATAAACCAGAGAAACCAGAGAAACCAGAGAAACCAGAGAAACCAGAAAAACCAGGTAAACCAGAAAAACCAGGTAAACCAGATAAACCAGGTAACAACTGAAACCCATTGAAGGACTGAATGAATGATTTAAGCATTCAGAGGGGACGGATCGATTGAGAATCAATTGAAGAGCGCTACAAATCCTTTCGTATAAAGGAATTGTAGCGTTTTTTCTTTTCGGGAATAGTGTCATGCAATCACAACAGGGATTTTACCAACAAACGAAAGTAAGGTTAATCTAATTATCAATACATGTTTTGAATAGTGAAATACTTTTCCAAGGTTAAAGATCATTATATTTTCAAAGTAAAAGAGACTTTCAATCTATTAGAATCATTTCATAAAGCAAATAGCCAACTATCCCCGGGTCACCCAGGATAGTTGGCTATTTTCACATAAACCCTATTTTATTACGTATGATTTATACACAAACAAGAATTTCACGCTCAAAGGCTTGTTTCTTCGCTATTCCTCGATCAACAACCGTTAGATTCACTTCCTCAAGCAAATCATCAATATTCTCAATTGTGACAACCACAACCTTATCTGCAATACGTCTCGCATGACGTATAATATCGAACTGCTCTTCGCGTGTTGAATGCGTAAAGAGGTTATATGGTAGGTCGATAATTACAACGTCGTAATGACCTTCAACTTCTTGGATCGGTCCAAGTGTAATCGTTGTATCATAGCCGAAATGGGCGATGTTCGTACGAGAGCCTTTACACACGAATGGATTCATATCGCGGCCTACGATATCGATGCCCATTGAAAGTGCCTCTACAACAACTGTCCCAATACCGCAGCAAGGGTCCATTACACGTATGTTTTCAGGTTGGGGGGCAGCTATATTGGCAACCGCACGTGCCACTCTTGTGCTTAAGGCAGTTGAATAGCTATGGGGCTTTTGAACATGTGTACGCCAAACAGAAATACTTTTCGTGTAGCTACCGAAATACCAAATACCGCCGAGTTGGATGATTGCAAAAATAATGTCAGGATTGTCTAGTTCACCTTCTGCATCGATGCAAAGGCTTATTTGGCGTTCTATTTTACGACGCTCAGGGTGTGGGATTTTCGCATTTACTCCAAGTTCGATATCGTTTAAGCAAAGTACCTTGAATGTATTTACATCCACAGGTAATTGCTTTAAATGATTTTCTAACTCTTCCAATGTACTGGCTTCAGCAAGTACATCTAGGCGATCTCGCATAAACGGACTACGTGATGGATTGATAGAGACAGTGCTAATAATATAGTTTTCTGAGCTACTTGTACGAAAAAATGCACGCTGTTCTAACGCACATAAACTTGCTTCTTCAAAATGGTAAACATACGTATATATTGATTTATTTATAGTCAATTAATTCTCATCCTTTAATTTATGCATTAGCTATTAATTTTAGCATAATTGAAGGTGTTTGTGTTGGGAAAAGAGAGGGGAGGGATTAACAATATTAGGCTTAAATATAGAAAAACGAGTAAAACAGGTCGTTTTACTCGTGAGGTAGGTCAATTATTCTGCTAACATAATTTTTTCAAGCGCTAATGGCTCGATGTATGTATCGCCTTTATATGCGCGCATATTGCCACCAGAAATTTCATCGATTAGGATGATTTCATTTGTGTTTGCATCGCGGCCGAATTCTAATTTGATATCGTATAGCGTTAAGCCTTTTTTCTCAAGCTCTACAGCCACGAATTTAGAAATTTCAATTGTACGTTGTTTTAAAACAGCATATTCTTCGTGCGTTAAAAGGTTTAGCATCGCTAACGCATCTTCAGAAATTGGCGGATCTAAACGGTCGTCGTCTTTAATCGTTACTTCCACAATTGAATCTAAAGACTGACCTTCTTCTACATAAGCACCATAGCGGCGTAGGAATGACCCTACAGCTTTGAATCGGCAAATTACTTCTAACCCTTTCCCGAATACTGTAGCAGGTTTTACGGTCATTGTTGCGTGTTTAAAATCTGCGTCAACATAATGCGTAGGAACGCCTTGCTCGTTTAATTTAGAGTAAAAGAATGAAGTCAAACGAAGTCCAGCTAGACCAGCGCCGTCGATTGTTAAGCCAACCGTGTTGGCACCTGGATCGAATACACCATTTTCGCCTGTAACATCATCTTTGAATTTTAATAGGTAGTGACCATCTTCTAATTTGAAAACATCTTTTGTTTTACCTTTATATAATAATTCCACGAATAAAACCTCCAATTTCAATGTCGGATATGATTATAACACGAATATTATTGTTATTTAAGTGTAAAAATGTTCGTAAACGACGGTAGAAGTCTGACTTTAAAGAAAAAATTGCAAAAAGCAAAGATGTTTGCACGATTCGCAAACATCCTTGCTGAATAAATTAGTATACGCCTTCTGTTACAAGACCATCTGCTACTTTCACGAAGCCTGCCGTGTTTGCGCCAACCACTAAATTACCTGGGTTACCATATTTCTCAGCCGCTTCTTTACATTGCATGTAAATATTCGTCATGATTTCATGTAATTTCGCATCGACATCTTTAAATGTCCAAGAGGTACGGCCGGAGTTTTGCGCCATTTCGAGTGCAGAAACAGCTACACCTCCAGCATTTGCTGCTTTTGCTGGTCCGAATAAAATACCTGCATCTAAAAATGTAGTAATTGCTTCTAAATCAGATGGCATGTTCGCACCTTCTACGACAATTTTTACACCATTAGCAATAAGCAGGCGAGCTGAATCGCCATTAATTTCATTCTGTGTAGCACATGGGAGTGCGATATCGCATGGAATTGACCAGATATCTGTGCAGCCCTCGAAATATTGTGCATGAGGGTGTACGTTTAAATAAGTTTTAATACGGTCACCTTTTACCTCTTTAATTTCTTTAACTGTTTTTAAATCAATGCCATTTTGGTCATAAATATAACCAGAAGAATCTGAGCACGCTATAACTTTGGCACCGAAATGTTGCAGTTTTTCCATTGCATGAATGGCTACATTACCTGAACCTGAAACTACGACATCTTTATTCACAAATGTATCTTTTGCATCGTTAAGCATTTCACTCACAAAGTAAACAAGACCATAGCCTGTAGCTTCTTTACGAGCAAGTGAGCCACCGTAGCCAGGTTTTTTACCAGTTAATACGCCACCTTCAAAAGCACCGCGCAGACGCTTGTATTGTCCCCACATATAACCGATTTCACGTGCACCTACACCAATATCACCTGCAGGGACATCGACATCTGGTCCAATATGGCGGTATAATTCAGTCATGAAGGCTTGGCAGAAACGCATGATTTCTGCATCCGATTTCCCTTTTGGATCGAAATCAGACCCACCTTTACCACCGCCGATTGGTTGACCAGTTAATGCATTTTTGAATATTTGCTCGAATGCTAAAAATTTCATAATTGATTCGTTAACTGTTGGGTGGAAACGAAGTCCACCTTTATATGGTCCAATAACGTTATTGTATTGAACACGGAAGCCGCGATTAACTTGAACGCGATTATGATCGTCCTGCCATGCAACGCGGAATGAGATGATGCGATCAGGTTCAACCATACGAGCTAGAATATTATGTTCAATATATTCGGGATGTAGCTCAAAAACCGGTGCAATGGATTGAAATATTTCTTCCGTCGCTTGTAAGAATTCCGGTTGGTGTGCGTTACGTACTTTTAACTGTTGGTATACCGATTCGATATATGCCTGTGCATTTGTTTTGCTGTTATTCTTTGTTGTTGTCATGTGTAGTGCCTCCCAAAAAATGATAAACCCATCGTAAAACTTTTTTTCTGACAATTCAATATATTATTTAGGTTACGTAATTACGTGAAGTTCATGTAAGCTTTGTAAAAGTATATAAAATATTATATTGAAATAATAAAATTGCACGTTAAATTTGAAGGGAAGTGAATGGAAGTATGAAAGTTTTAATTGATGCAGATGGATGTCCGGTCGTTGATTTAGCAATATCCGTATCATCTCAATATGAGATGGAAACAATCTTGTATTGCGATACATCGCACCGAATCGAAAGAGAAAATGCAATAACAATTATTGTTCCGAAAGGTCCTGATAGTGTAGACTTTAAGCTAGTGAATGCGGTTACAAAGCATTCAATTGTCGTGACACAGGACTATGGGCTTGCTGCCATGTGTTTAGCAAGAGGTGCTTATGTTTTAGATCAAAATGGTCGAGAAATGAATTCAGAAAATATCGACCAATTATTGTCTTTTCGATTTGAAAGTGCCAAAATAAGACGTACAGGAGGTCGCACAAAAGGTCCGAAAAAGCGTACGAAAGAAAACAATATTTCTTTTGAAAAAAAATTTCGACAAATTTGTGAACGAGTTGTAAATCTAAAGGAGGAATTGTAAATGCCTAACGAGCAATTCATTGTCGAACATTTAATAGAAGGTCAGCCTTTAATTAAAAAGTTAAAAGACCAAAAGCATGTTTTTTGGATTAATGAAGATAAAAACAATTTTGCTGAAGTAGATGGCTTATCGATGGATAAAGTCGTAGAGGCGGAGAAACGTTTGCAACGATTTGCAACGTATTTTATGAAAAAATTCCCGATTACAAAAATTACGAATGGCATTATTGAATCGGATATTAAAGAAATTCCTGAAATGAAAAAGTTGATAGAGGGACGTCGCGGGATTCATATACCAGGCAAGCTCTATTTAAAGTGCGATCATTCATTACCTATTGCGGGCTCTGTAAAAGCACGCGGTGGAATTTATGAGGTACTTGTTTTTGCAGAACGTTTAGCACTTGAAAAGGGACTATGTAAGATAGAAGATGATTATGAAGTATTTGCAACCGAACCATTCCAAAAATTGTTTTCTCAATATACAATTAGTGTAGGATCAACAGGGAATTTAGGAATGAGTATAGGAATTATTGGTGCTGCACTGGGTTTTAATGTTACCGTACATATGTCAGTTGAAGCGAAAAGATGGAAAAAGGATTTATTACGCACAAAAGGTGTTACGGTTGTTGAGCATGAAGCGGATTACTCAGAGGCTGTTGCTGCTGGACGTTTAGAAGTGGATAATAATCCGATGTGTCACTTTGTCGACGATGAAAATTCAATGGATTTATTTTATGGCTATGCAGTTTCTGCGCTACGTATGAAAAAGCAGTTGGAGATGAATAAAATTAAGGTCGACGAGGATAACCCATTATTCGTGTATATTCCATGTGGAGTAGGCGGTGCACCTGGTGGGATTGCGTATGGATTGAAGTCAGTCTTTGGTGCGCATGTCCATATATTCTTTGTGGAGCCGATTCAATCGCCAAGTATGACGCTTGGCTTAATGACGAAATTACATGATGAGATTTCTGTGCATGACATAGGCTTGTCGAATGAAACGGAAGCGGATGGTTTAGCGGTAGCAAGGCCTTCGAAATTTGTCGGTAAGGCAATGGAAACGATTATTAGTGGCTGTTGTACAGTAGATGATAGCTTTTTATATCGTAGCTTGAAGGCGATGTATGAAAAAGAGAATATCTTTATGGAGCCATCTGCACATGCGGCGGTGTATGGACCAATTGAATTAATTTATTCTGGAAGTGAGTATATTGCGAAAGAAAATCTGCAAGAAAAAATGAAAAAGGCCAAGCATTTAGTGTGGTCGACTGGTGGCGATCTTGTGCCACATGTAGAACGCCAAGCATACTTACAGAAGGAAATTTAAAGGAGTTTTTAAGGTGTTAATCACAATTATTTTTAGTAGTTTTGCCATACTCGGAATCACTGACTTACTATTACGTAAAAAATATAACATTGAGCGTAATGAAAAATTTATGGATCAATATGTCAATCGCACACATTTTATTATCGAAATTTGGTTTTATGTGATGTTTTTATTATTGGTGTCATTTAAAGGGTTAGTCGGCATACCTATGTATGTAATCCTATTTATCTTTTTTGCACTTATTTTTGCAATTCGAGCATTTCTTGAATTAATCTTTAAGCGCCAATCAAAACGTTATATTATTTCACTTATGTATACGGGGATTGGATTAATTGGAGCTATTTCTATTTTACTATTTGGTTAGAATTCACCTACGT
>JAZLIT010000099.1:0-5489 GCA_045617525.1 Solibacillus sp.
TCCCTTTAGGTAAGCGTCTTCGCGGCATTTTTATAAGCCACTTCCCAATCTGGCGCTACGCGAGATAACGATACTGGACGGAAGTTTTCCTTTTTCAAAAGTGTATGCATGCTCTTTACTGTAGCAGCAATCGTCCCGTCCTCATGCAAAACCTCATAGCCATACGTGGTGCGCAGTTTACCATGCGACTCAATCCACGTGCGTACCGTCGCAACTTGTCCATAACGAAGCGAAGCCTTATATTGAATCGAAATATCAAGCACTGGCGACACAAATCCCTCTTGTTCTAACTGTGTATAATTAAAGCCTAAATCTTTCACGAACTGGCTGCGCCCCATCTCGCAATATGCTAAATAGTTGGCGTGATAAACAACACCCATCTGATCCGTATCTGCATAACGTATTTCGACCTGCTTTTCTGAAATAAACATGAAACCCCACCTTACCTAAAATTATCGATCTTCCTCTTGTGCCAAAAGCTCTAGCAAAGCGAGTTTCTTCTCTGGCCATTCAGAACGAATGAAGCTATACATCATCGTATCACGCATCGACCCGTCCTTACGTTTCATATGGCTACGTAATTGTCCTTCAAACGTAGCCCCTATACGTTCGATTGCATCTTGAGAACGCACATTTAAATTATCCGTTTTAATTTGCACGCGCTCAAATTCCAATGTTTCAAAGGCATATTCTAGCAATAAAAATTTGCAATTCGTATTGATTGAAGTGCGCCAATAGTTCGGTGTTAACCAGGTTGAGCCAATTTCAAGATGCTTATGTGTATGATTGATATCCATATAGCTTGTACTTCCAATGACCGCATTCGTTAGCTTATCAAGGATGGCAAAAACGACCTTTTCACCTTTTTCCATTGAAGTAATGGCCGTTTTCACAAAGCTTTCTGCATCTGACTTCGTTTCAATTGTAAACGAAATATGTGTCCAAATACGTTCGTCTGCGCCAGCCTCAAATATCCCTTGTGCATCTTTAAGCTCAATCGGTCGCAATAATACCAAATCATTTTGCAAAATTATCGTTTTCATTTACATCATCCCGCCATCTACATGTAGTGTATGCCCTGTAATATAACTTGCTTCATCGGACGCGAGGAACAAATACGCATTTGCGATGTCCTTTGCTTCCCCTAGCCGACCTAGTGCTACAATTTGCAGCATTCGCCCAATGACTTCTACAGGCATTTTTTCAACCATCGCTGTCTTTGCAAAGCCTGGTGCTACTGCATTTACTGTTATGCCTTTGCGTCCAAGTTCTTTCGCCCATGTTTTCGTCATGCCAATGACCGCTGCCTTTGAAGCTGCATAATTAGTTTGCCCAACATTGCCAAAAACACCAGTAACTGAGGATGTATTAATAATTCGTCCGCCACCAATCCCAATCATCACGGGTACTACAGCTTGTGTACAGTTGAAAACACCCTTTACATTAACGTCCATCACCGCATTGAAATCTTCTTCTGATAATTTTGTTAGCATAGCATCACGCGTAATACCGGCATTATTTACTAATATATCAATTTTACTATATGTATTTATTGTTTGTTTCACTAAATTTACAGCGCTTTCTTTATCTGCTACATTTACCTGGATAAACGTAACCTCTGCCCCTTGCGCACGAAAAGCTTCTTGTGCAGCAAGTCCCCCGGTTTCATCGAAGTCAGCGATAACCACTTTTGCTCCTTCCTCCGTAAAACGTTTTACTGCAGCAAGACCAATACCATTTGCTGCGCCAGTAATGATGGCCACCTTGTTTGCTAAACGCATTTTGAATTCCCCCTTTTTAATGTTTATCGTGAAAATGGAAACCAGCTAATGAAGTCTTGGTGCGAGTGTAAAGTTGATTTCATTACCTTAGTGTCGGATAATGTGAAGATATTAGCTATTTCCTCCTCACATCATTTCGACATGGAAGGCAAAATTCCTTTTCTATTGCTGAATTTCTTGTTATAAATGAAAGTAATGGTCAGAATGCAATTTTTCGTGTAAAATAAACCTTTATAAACTAAAGGACGTGACCATTTTGATTAAAATTGAATTACCAAAACCAGATCTAGTTATCCGCCAACGTGAGCAAGTATTAAAACAGGGAGAAGTTGAGATTCCTCCATACCATGGCTTCATTGATTTCCATAAAATTACACGTGATAAAGGTGGTATTTTCTTCTTCTATAACGTAGAAAATGAACTTTTATTCGTTGGGAAAGCACGTAAAGTCCGTCAACGTATTAAAAAGTATTTTGATGGAAACGTAGCACCAGTAAATAATCACATCAATGAAATCTTCAAAATCGAAGTTTACGAAGTGGAAGATGCAATGGAACGTGAAATCTACGAAACATACGCAATCAACACATTAAAAGCGAAATACAACGTCGACAAAAAGTTCTTCGAATAGAATGCCTAAAGACCAAGTAATCATTATTGATTACTTGGTCTTTTTTTACTGGCGCTGAAGTAATACTGGGATTTTATCCATATCTTTTACAATGTCTTTTCTAATTTTTAAGACATTTTTGGTCCATGTAGCAATATGTTTTATCAATCTTGAATCAATTTCATCGCCCTTTGATAAGGCGAGGACAACAAATTCCATTAAATTAATTCGTTCATCATAAAAATCCATGCGCTTTTCAAAATCTACAGAAATTGGCGCATTAAATAATTTACCTAAGTGAATAATTTTTTGATTTAAATGGCGTTCCCCGTAAAAACTAGCTGTTACAAGGGCAACCTGTTCCGTACTAGTTAAAGGCGACTTATTGAAAAATGCTGGGAATAGTTGATTTATATGCGTATAAATATCCATTAGCTTATTGAATTGACCTACCGTTAAATCTTTTGTGTTCTCGAAAACTTGTAAAATTAAGTGCAGATCATCTGCTATGTATTTATATTCATTCAGTTTTTTTTCATCTGCAGCACCTAGGCGTACGTAAACCGATTGTTGTACGATTAAGCGTTCAATGTAAGAAGATAATAAAATTATTCCATTATACTGTTGCTGTGCAAAGTTTAATTTTGTTGTCATGATATCCCCTCCTACCATTAAAGATAACATAATTTTCAGTTATTAAAAAGCGAAAAAGGGCTCCTACCTAAAGGAACCCCTGTTTATTATTATAGTAATTCTTTACGTAAATCAGCTGGCGATTTTGGTGATAGTAGAGCAAAAGGAATATCGAATACAGTTTTCGCACCGAAGTCCCCTTTTGCACTTAACCTCGCTGCTGCACGTGCATAAGCAACTAGAACACTCGAGGTGAACATTGGATTCGATGCTAAATTTAATGAGAATTCTAAAATTTGCTTATCCCCAGCACCCGATTCTCCTGAACGAATTACAAAACCGCCATGTGGCATGCCCGCATGATTTGCTTTTAATTCTTCTTCAGAAATAAAGTTCACCGTCGTATCATAATCAGCAAAATAGTTTGGCATTTCCTTAATTTCCTTTTCAATCGAAGCAGCATCTGCCCCGTCTTCTAATACAACAAAGCATTCACGTGCATGCTTTTCGCGCGTCGTCAGAACTGGATTTTCACCAGCGCGCACACGTTCAACTGCTTCGCGAATCGGTAATGTATATTGTACCCCATTTTTCACGCCTACTATGCGACGAACCGCGTCGGAGTGACCTTGGCTAAGACCATCCCCCCAGAACGTATAAGTATTACCTACCGGAAGCACAGCCTCCCCTAATAAGCGATTTAAAGAGAATAAGCCTGGATCCCAACCAACCGAAATGATGGATACGGTATCATTTGCACCCGCGACCTTATCTACTGCATCATAAAATGCTGGAATATTGGCGTGCGTATCGAAACTATCCACTGTATTAAAGTATTGCGCAAAATATGGCACTTGCTCCGGTAAATCTGTAGCTGAGCCACCGCATAATATCATTACATCAATTTTATCTTTAAATAGCTGAGCTTCATCTACATGATGGACGGCCGCACTCTTAGAAGAAATTTTCAAAGTTGAAGGCGCACGACGTGTAAATACTGCCACTAGCTCCATATCTGTACTTTGCGAGATGGCCGCCTCTACACCGCGCCCTAAATAACCATAACCTAAAATACCAATCCGTATTTTTTTCATCATAAATTCCTCCTGCTGACATTCAAATGTTACGTATCTATGTAATATACGGAATGTTCTTTATTTTAATATAATTGTACAATGATGTATAAAAATTCACAATAATTACTTTTTTATAACCTAACATATTTAAGTAATTATTTATTTTTCAGTAGATTTGTTGGTTTTTTATAATTAACATACATTCGTTAAATTTGACAATAGCTAACACATTTAATTACTGAATTGTTAAACTATTAATATTCTATACTTTTCAGTTTTTACGAACCTATTAATTTGTTATACTACTAGTAGACTAGACAAATAAAGCATACAACGGAGGAAATAATGAAGAAATTTATCGCAGTATTTATCGCCTTTTCAGTAATGTTTTCAACAGTAGGAACGACAATCCTATTTATGGATGAAAACGTAGCAGAGGCAAAATCGTACAAATCAGGTAAAAAAGGATTCAACAGCAATTCAAACATCCAAAACTATAACACAACAAACTCATCAAAAACGGATGCTACGACAAATAACAACGCTACAACAAATAACAAAACAGCTGACACACCTAAAAAAGAAGATTCTAAAGGTGGTTTCTTCTCAGGTGGCTTAATGAAAGGCTTATTGATCGGTGGTTTAGCTGGACTATTATTTGGTAGCTTATTCGGGGATATGGGTATGCTTGGTTCAATTTTAGGCTTTGCAATTAACGCAATTGCGATTGCTGCAGTTGTAATTATCCTAATTAAAATTGTTCAATTCTTTACTCGTAAAAAAGTAAAAGCGGAAGATAATAACTAATGGAACAAATAAGATTACTTGAGCAAGATTTAATCAATGTTATTTGTATTTTCCACGCTAAATTTAAAAATGCTTTACCTGAAAATATCGAAGTTGAATTAATGTATGATGATAAATCAGGTTATAGCGCTGAAGCGATTGTAAATGGGCAAACGGATGTATACACAAATCCAAATTTCATTACAGCGATTCGCCTTTATATTGATGAACAATTAGGGAAAGATTCAATCTCTGCGCGTATTGTGTTAGATATTGACGATGAAGAAGGCATGATTGCCAATATTTCTTGGTAAAATGAAAAGCACCCATTTAAATTGAGTGCACTGAAATATAGAGAATTAGTTTTTCTGGTTCTACGTCAAATGTTGGGGTGTACCTGGAATTAGTCATTAATTTCAGGTACACCCTTTCTCATGAAAGGCGTTGATTGGAGCTCCGTGGGCCGAGGGCCAGCAGGATGCTGGTCATGGAAGCGTTGCGCTCACGACGAGCGCGCTCTTAGCTTCCCTACCTAATTCTTTAGGGCACGGCTCCAACTAACTAATTCCCTGCCTTTACGGAGGCAGAAAATTAGTGGATTTT
>JAZLIT010000100.1:0-11640 GCA_045617525.1 Solibacillus sp.
AAATTGAATTAAAATGTTTATATTGCACATATTAATTATGATTTCACTGTCAAACTTAGGAGGCGGAACGAATGAGTAAAAAGGTCGAATTAGATCCAAAATCTCAAAAAATCCACCAGAACTGGACACGGATTAAGCATCAAGAATCTCAAGTAAATGGTCAAACGGAAGTTTCTCTCCACAACCAAAGATTGAGAATTGCTGCGAAATCCTATCAGACATAATGTTTTGATTTAAGTGAATCTAGCCTTCATAAAAGGGTATCCTTTTATGAGGGCTAACCAATACATAAATTCATCAAATCGAATTGATACAGCATTGTGTATTTACCCTAAATTCATCTATGCTCCCTGTAAATAGATAAACAAAAAAAGTAGCATTCATCAGCTAAGATGAATACTACTCTTTTTGATAGGCTATCTATCCTATATATCCCTATACCCAAATATTATAACTAATAGGAAATTTCAGATTATTTAACTTGTGCGCCACTAGGTTGTAATAATTGAGCTTTAATATGGTTTGCTGAAATATAGCCGAATACCGTTGTTGGACCAATTGTTGAGCCTGGGCCAGGGTAAACACGACCCATTACAGATGCAGAACAGTTACCTGTTGCATATAAGCCCTGGATAGGTAGGCCGTTACGCAGCGCTTGACCATGCTCGTTTGTACTGATACCGCCTTTAGTGCCTAAATCACCAGGGAATAGTTTACATGCGTAAAATGGTCCTTTTTCAATTGCACCTAGATTTGGATTTTTATACGTTGGATCGCCGTAGTAATTATCGTAGGCTGAATTTCCACGTCCGAAATCATCGTCTACGCCTTTTTCGACATAGCCATTAAATTTCGTAATCGATTGTTGTAACGCTTCGGGATCTAACCCGCATTTTTGAGCTAATTCTTCAATCGTATCAGCCTTAAGTAAAAAGCCACTTGAAACGGCTTCTTTTGGCGTCATTCGAGGTAGCATATCACCAAATAAATATTTATTTCGGTGACGGCTCTCCATAATCAACCAGGAGTTAATTGCTTTACCGTTCAGTTCTTGGCGCTCTAACATAGCATGCCCTGCATCCGTATAAGACTGAGATTCATTGAAATAACGTTCACAAGTTTGGTCGATAATAATTGAGTGCGGCATAGAGCGTTCGTATACTAAAAATTTACGAGCACCTTTGGCATCAAGTGTCATTGGGCCCCACCATGCATCATCTAAAAGCTCTGTATCTATATTATGTTTTTGAGAGATTAATAACATATCGCCAGTATTGTCTGGACTTGCAGATGTCCAATCTGTACCGATATTATGATATTTTTTGCGAAGCTCTTCATTACGTTCGAAGCCTCCACCAGCCAAAATAACAGCTTTTGCTTTAATAAAATGTGGCTGTCCATCCTTTTCAACTTCAACACCAACAATTTTATCGTCCTCTAGCACGATATCCTTTAAGGGTGTAGATAACTCGATTGATACATTTTGAGTAACAGCTATTTTTAATAGCCCGCCAACAAGTCCTGCACCAATCGAAATCGCATGTTCCCCTTTTAATTTATGCTTGAAGCCAGTAAAAAACATACCTACAACTGTATTGAAATCTTTTGCATTTGTAAACGCTTTTGGAAGTGATGCTACTTTACCTGAAAGTAAAGGAATAGGTGGTTCGATCTCACCTTGACGTAATGAATTTTCAAATTCGCCTAAACCTCGGGCATCAAAAATGGCTCCTTCAATTGAACGACCAATTTTACCACCTGGTTTCTCAGGGTAGTAATCAGGATAATTTTTACCGGCTACCCATTTCATACCTAAATCCTCTAAGTATTGAACCATTTTTGAACCATTTTTTACATATGCTTCTTTTCTTGCGGTAGAAGAGGCGGGACCCGTATAATCGATTACTGTTTGCATATAAGTTAGCGCTTCTTCCTCGCTATCTTTTAAACCAGCTTTCTTTGAAACATGATTATTTGGAATCCACAAGCCACCACCAGATAAAGCAGATGAGCCACCCCAGGAAGATCCCTTTTCAATTAAAACTGTTTTTAACCCGTTGTTTGCAGCTGTAATTGCAGCGACTAGACCACCAGCGCCAGCTCCAACAACAACTACATCATATTCCTCGTTCCAATTCATAAATATATACCTCCTATTTCAATTCACGAAATTTTAAAACTCTATATAACTATAACGTATTACACTTGATTAATGAAACAATAAATTCCAAAAAAGGAATTAGTTCTTTGCTATTTTATATAGGAAGCATTTCATTTTAAGGTTTGGGTTGAAAGTTTGAATGAATTTAAAGACAGAGTTGAAAAAGTTATTTAGAGGAGAGTAATTTCAATGGGAATTTAAAACGATTAAAATTAGATTAAACTAAAATTACGTTTATAATCGTCGAAAACATGCGTATATATAATACAAGTTGGCAACTATTATAGATTTGCAGATTAAATAGAATACTATGATGGTTCTTGCTATAATTGGAAATGAGAGAATGGAATCGCATTTTCTAAAATACACACCTTGGAAAGTAGGCATACAAACATGAAGATATATGAATCGGTAGCAGTTACCGTAGACAAACTAGCATCAATTACTTGTAACAAATGTGGTAAAACGCAAAAAAGTAACACATAGTATTTGCTTAGCACGCGAAGACGAACATTCACCATTAAAAGTTCTTTCACCTTGTGGGGTGTGTCAAGAACGCTTGTTTTACTGGGGACCTCAAGTACAATGTGCTATTTCAAATGATACACAAGCAATTATTTTTAAAACATTAAAAGAACTGCAACCTTACCATTGGACAGATACATATTACGATGAAATGATTGAACATTGGCAAAAAATATAGTTCCCAAACACCGCTTTGGGGGCTAACACCGCAGGGTATTTTATAAGAAATATAGAATTTATAATGCGAGGTGATTATCTTGAATGAATATTACGGAGAACTTTGCACACAGATATACGAAAAAGATAAATCTATTGCAGATGGAAAAGAACTTGAGTTTTTTCTATCTTTTGTAACAGATAAAAAGATGAAAGTTTTAGAACCTATGTGTGGAAACGGGAGAATGCTGATTCCTTTTATGGAAAAAGGAATTGATATTGAAGGCTTTGATATTTCTGAAGAAATGTTGCGAGTATGTAAGCTAAAAGGTCAGAATTTAAATCTTAACCCAAATATTTATTATGGAAAAATAGAAGAATTTAAAAACGGTAAAAATTATGATTTAATCTTGATACCATTTGGTTCCTTTTCACTTTTGCCAGATGAATTAGCTAAAGAGAGTCTTGCTAATATGAAGACTCTATTAAAAGACAATGGGAAATTACTTTTAACTGTTATGACAAATACAGGTACAGTTAAAGAGATTCCTGATTGGATTGAAACAAATAGACATTACCTTGATAGCAAAGAGATTATTGAATATAAGAAAGTCAATTATGACCGAACTAGTAAGATGTTAAATACAAAATTAAAATATCAATTAGTTAAAGATGGACAAGTTGAAAAATCAGAAATAATGGATTTTCCAATTCGGATTTATGAATCGGGAGAATTTGAAAATATTTTAAAAAATAATGGTTTTGATGAAATTATTCTCCATGAAGTCATTGACGGTTATGGCGAAGGAAGTTCATTTCATGTATTTGAATGTATAAATTAAATCTAATAACGTTCCCAAATCAAAGTTTGGGAACAGGTTAAAAAGCCACAAACACTGTCAAATCAGCGTTTGTGGCTTTTTTATTGGAGCATTGTCTATGCGACGCAAAATCTGGAGCATGATCAAGAGTATATGTTCCAATCACTAAGCTTGAGTTTTGGATATACCAGTAAATTTGACGAGGAAATTTGGAATTTCGACATTTGTGATGACTGTTTAGAACAGTTTGTAAATACATTTGCTATTAAACCAGATATTAGGTAAGAGCCAACAGGGGCTCTTTTTTTTTGTTCTAAACTCTTGGTTCGGCTGATAATAAGCGGGATGAATTTGTAATGGATAAAAATTACGACTAGAGAAGAAAACACCGTTACTTATCTAGAAAATTAGAAGAGGTGCTCCATGGAAGATATCGTTGAGTTAATCGGAAGAAGAAGGCAGATCCTTGTTAAAACTTGTAAGTAAAAAAATGAAAAAATAAAACCCATGGTCATGTTATGTGAGAATTTAGTGGAAATTGGTTCTTAGTTCAGTTTATTGCTTTTGGAACAAAGGTTTTTAATCAGAAAGATAGTCATAAAATTAAATTTAATTCCTAACAATACTGTGTAAGTTATTGGTGTAAAAAGAAAATTATTTTACTTGAATTTACAGGGTTTTCTGAGTTTTTTTCCTGAAAGTCGATTTTGAGAGATGTTAGTTGACAAGATACAAGTATTGTAAAAAAATGTTGTAATGTATAAATTAAGGAAATTATAATTGAAGTATAACAAAGGGGGAGATTTGAAATGTTTAAGCAAAAAAGATTTGGCTTACTATTAATTTTATTAGTCGTAGGGGCAATTTTGGCAGCATGTAGTGAAGATAGCGACGGTGGAGAAACTTCGGGGGAAGGTTTATCTGCTAAACTCGTAACAATTGCAACTGGTGGAGCTTCGGGTCCATATAATATTATTGGTACAACTTTAGCTGATATTTATACAACTACTTACGATGTAAACTCTCGTACTCAAACGACAGGCTCTTCAGTTGAGAACTTGAACTTAATGGCACAAGGCAAAGTAGAAATGGCGTTCGTTATGAGTGACGCCCTATCTCAAGCATTAGCTGGAGAAGTTAGCTTCAGTGAGCCAATTAAAGGCGTATCTCAAATTGCTACATTATATCCAAACGTAGTGCAAATTATTACAAAAGCGGATTCCGGAATTGTAACAATTGAAGATTTAAAAGGTAAGCGTGTTGCTGTAGGGGATCAAAATTCAGGCGTTGAAGTAAACGCACGTACTCTATTAGCTGGTCATGGTATTACGTATGATGATTTAAAAGTAGATTATTTAGGTTATGCAGAAGCAGCTGATGGATTAAGTGCTGGAACAATTGATGCAGCATTTTTAACAAGTGGACTTCCAAACGCTTCAGTAATGGAGCTTGCAAAAACAATGGATATTCGATTAGTAACAGTTACACCAGAAAAAGTTGCTGAAATTGCAAAGGAACATCCATACTTCGTGTCACACGAAATTGCAGCATCTGTATATGATACAGACGGCGCGGTATTTACTGCAGCAGTTCCAAACTCGCTTGTAGTGAAAAGCGATATGTCTGATGATGATGTTTACAAGTTAACGAAAACATTCTTTGAAAGTCTTCCAAAACTAGTAAACTCTCACCAAGCAGCAAATGATATTTCTTTAGATGTTGCACAAACTGGCATTATCGCTGAATTACATCCAGGAGCTAAACGCTACTACGATGAGCAATAAAAAGTTGATGGGGAGTATAGGCACACTTATACTCCTATCAATTTTTTTTATAAGAATACCTGTTTTATCCTTTGAATTTGCAGATGCGACCTACTATTCCAGGCAAGATGAGTTTGATTTAAGTTGGATTCATTCTGTAGAGAAGGAAGAATGGGTTGAACATTATGTTATCGAAGACAATCAATTAAATTTAGAAAGCACAAAATTTAAAACGTTCGGAGCAGGTGTTCCATCAAATGCAGAACAAGTTGAGATAAAAGATGGCTTTGTACATATGAAAATTAATCAGTCATATAATTTATTAAATTTAACGGTTTCAGAAAATGTGTCGAGCACAATTTTTTTAGGTGGTCGGGAATTTAAGTTATATGAATATGGAGAAACCTACGATACCGTAGTCATCTCTGTGAAAAAAATTTCAATTTGGCAACTGGTGAAGGGGGAGTTTTGGTGAGTGAAAAAATCAAGTCACAGAATTTAGTGGATGAAATATCAGAAGAAGAAATACAGAGAGTACTCGAAAAGTATGATGCGGATGCAAAAGTACGTAAAATAAATAATCGTAGTATCGTTTTTATCATTGCATTTATGAGCGTTGTATTTTCACTTTTCCATTTATACACAACATTTAATCCATTACCGACATTAATTATGCGAAGCATTCATTTAATGTTCGGATTAGCTTTAGTATTTTTAATTTACCCAACCTTTAACAAGCAAAATCGCACGAAAATACCGGTATATGATTGGATTTTCTTTGGGTTAAGTATGGCTTCATTTATTTACTTATTAGTAGAGTATGATGCAATTATGACAACGCGTGGCGGTATCCCAAATACAATGGATATCACGATGGCTATTTTAACAGTTTTACTTGTACTTGAAGGTGCACGACGAGTAACAGGGATTGTATTACCGATCATTGCAATTGTTTTCTTAGCTTATCCATTCTTTAGTCATTTTGAATTTTTACCTCGAATCATGATGACACGTGAATTTGACTTAGGTGATATTTTTGGACAGATTTACACAAAGACTGAAGGTTTATTTTCTACTGCTATTGGCGCATCTGTTCAATTTATTTTCCTGTTCATCTTATTTGGTGCATTTTTAGCCCGTTCAGGAATGGGTCAGTTCTTCAATGATTTATCATTAGCTTTAGCAGGACACCACCAAGGTGGTCCAGCAAAAGTAGCCGTTATTTCATCTGCATTCATGGGTAGTATTAATGGGTCGGCCGTTGCAAATGTAGTAGGTACGGGCGCATTAACAATTCCATTAATGAAGAAAATAGGTTATGAGAAAAATTTTGCTGGTGCGGTAGAGGCGAGTTCGTCCATTGGTGGACAAATATTACCACCAATAATGGGTGCGAGCGCGTTCATCATGGCTGAAACGACAGGTATATCTTATGTAACGATTGCCCTAGCAGCTGCAATCCCAGCGATGTTATTCTTCTTAGGCTCTTTAGCACAGGTTCACTTTAGAGCAGGGCGTTCAAATCTAAAAGGTATTCCAAAGCCAGATCTACCGAAAATTAAACAAGTTATGAAAGACGGAGGTCATTTAATGATTCCTCTCGTTGCACTTGTTTGGTTATTAGGGGCAGGTGTACCAGTAGCATTCTCTGCGTTTTATACAATCATCATTACAGTTGTTGTATCTTGGTTTAGAAAACATACACGTATGGGCTTAAAAGAAATTATCGCTTCACTTGAAGATGGAACAAAACAATCACTCTCTACAATTGTAGCCTGTGGTGTTGTAGGAATCATTATCGCTTCAGTTAACTTAACAAGCTTTGGTTCTACACTGACTGCTGCAATTACTCAACTAGGTTCAGGTTCATTATTCTTCACTTTAGTGTTGACGATGATTGCTTCAATTATTTTAGGGATGGGCTTACCGTCAATTCCTGCATATATCATTACAGCAACAATGGCTGCACCAGCATTAGCTGAGTTTGGTATACCAATCTTAGTAGCGCATTTATTTGTGTTTTACTATGGAATCTTCGCAAATATTACACCTCCAGTAGCATTAGCATCATTTGCAGCGGCTGGTTTATCAGGTGGTAGTGCAATGAAAACGAGCTTTATCTCTGTACGTTTAGCAATCGCAGGATTTATTGTACCTTTCCTTTTTGTGTACCAACCAACACTTCTTATGGTTGATACAACGAATTTAGCAACAAATGCAACGGAATTCCCGTTTGCGCCATTAGCATCGATTATAACTGTAGCAGTCGTAGCAATTATTGGGGTTATCGGGCTAAGTGCTGCAATTGAAGGCTATTTCTCAACGCATTTAAATGCTGTTGAGCGAGTTATATTAGGGATTTCATCAGTAGGTGTAATCATTCCTGAAACGCTTACGACAGTTATCGGTATTATTATTGTTGTAATTATTTGCGGAATAAATTATTTAAAAAATCGCAAAGATAAAGTGCAAAAATTAACTAGTAATCCAGCTTGATTTAGACATTAAGGTTAAATATAAAGAGCATTTATGAAGAGCTTCGATTGGAAATTGCAATCTGAAAATCTCATAAATGCTTTTTTGTTTTTAAAAAAATAATTTTTTCACTATCCAGGAAGCATATTTAAGGAAAATCAAGTATAAAGAACAATAATTATGTTTAAAGGAGATAAAGTTTGATTTTTAGACACATTTGTTTTATAATAAAAGTAATACCGAAGTGATAAAGAATAGTAAATCATTGGGAGGAATTTTTATGAAAAGAATTGATGCGGATTACTTAGTACCAGCTAAGTTACATCTAAATAATTTGGACCTTGAGTTTAGAGAACCTGGATCAATGATTTTATTAGGAATTGTAATTGGTGCATTTTCTGTATATGGAATTGCAGCAACCAGCTTAATGGCAGTGGATATTTTCTCGAAAATTTTTGGTTAATTATAATAATCAAATCAGCATAAAAACTTAATTATGCTGATTTGTTTTTTTTTGATTAAATACGTAGGTTACCCATTGCTAGCATTCCTCTGTTATAATAATGGCTATCACCTCAAGGAGTTAAGATTGAGCGGAATTTATATCAGGAGGAAACCTAAGTATGACTAATAACGATATTTTAATTCGTTTACGATATGCATTTGATTTAAAGAATACTGAGATGGTTGATATTTTTAAATTAGGTGGAGCGAACTACACAAAAGAAGAAGTATTAAATATGCTGATTAAAGTAAATGACGACGAGGATGCGCCGGAAAACTTTATGAAATGTAATAATAAAATGTTAGAGACATTTTTGAATGGTTTTGTGACATTTAAACGTGGCGTTCAAAAGGACGAAAATGGCAATGTGAAAACAGCTGCGCCAGTAACAGGTAAAGAAAGTTCAAATAATATGTTGCTTAAGAAAGTAAAAATTGCATTAGCTTTAACGAGTGAAGATGTACTTGACTTCCTTTATGAAGGTGGCGTAACAGTTTCTAAAGGTGAACTTGGGGCTATTTTACGTAACCCAACCCATAAAAACTATAAAGAATGCCTCGACCGTTTCGCACGTTGTTTCCTAAAAGGCTTAACAATGAAATATCGAGTTAAAAACTAGAGCGACCTAACCAGTCGCTTTTTTTCTTTCTAAAAATCGAAATACTTTTTTATAGTTAACATAAATGTTAAAATAAGGTAAAGGTTAAAGGGAGAAATGGTGAGCAAAAGTGAAAACATTTAAAAAGGTGTACATTGAAATTACCAGTGTTTGTAATTTAGCATGTAGCTTTTGTCCACCGACAGAGCGGGCTAAAGGGTTAATTAAGGTTGATCAATTCAATAAAATATTAGAAGAAATTGCACCACATACTAAATATATTTATTTACATGTAAAGGGAGAGCCACTTTTACATCCGCGTATCGATCAACTTCTTGATGCTGCACATGAAAAGGGCTTCAAAGTAAATATTACGACGAATGGTACGTTAATTCGAAAGCAATGGCATAAACTATTAGGCAAGCCAGCACTGCGTCAAATTAACTTTTCACTACATAGTTTTGATGGCCATGAAGGGTCTGAAAATCGCGAGAAATATTTAGGAGATATTTTAGAATTCGTACGTGCGACGAGGGAGCATAAAACGCTTATTTCTTACCGATTATGGAACCTTCAGCAGGATCATAAAACAGATATAGCGGCTCGTAGAAATCGTGAAACGCTTAATATCCTTGAAAAGGAATATGATTTAGATTACCGGATTGAAGAGAAAGTTGAACCTGGAAAAGGGTTGAAGGTTGGACCTAATGTTTATTTGAACCAGGATCATGAATTTAGATGGCCGAGTTTGCTAGAAAAAGAAGATATGAGTAAAGGCTTCTGTCATGCGTTGCGTTCTCATGCAGCCATTTTAGTTGATGGAACGGTGGTACCTTGCTGTTTAGATGGTGAGGGTGTCATTAATTTAGGAAATATCCATGAGCAAAAGTTTTCGGAGATTATCGAGAGTGATCGAGCAAATGCTTTGGTGGATGGTTTTTCTCGACGTGAAGCAGTGGAAGAGTTATGTAGAAAATGTGGATTCCGTCAAAAATTCGGAATGGAATAATAAAAATCTCAGAAAACACGTTATGTGTATTTACTGAGATTTTTTTTGATTAAATAGTGCGTGCCTTTTTAAAAGTAACAGTCATTTCTTCACTATCATAGAGACACCATTCACGGTTTTCGACAACAGAGCCAACATTTATCGCATATTGTTCAGTTTTATTTAATTTATAAAGAAGATCAAATTCAATTTCAGTACGTACACCATTGCAATAAAGTGCAGAACGATGACTATGCCCGAAAAATAATAAAGGTGTCTCAAAGGGCGGAATGGTTAATTCGAAAGGCTCTGTTACTTTGAATTGATGGCCATGCATAAGTGTAGCGTGGTTGATTTCCATTTTCTCGGGATAGCTTAAAAAGTGCTTGTCCCCTGTTACCAAGGCAATACGTTCTTCTTGATTGCCAATGATTGAGGGGAATGTTAATAGTTCTATAAATTCTACTGTATAATCCGCAGCCTCAGTAAGCGGTATATGACCTTGCAAAGTTGCAAGTTTCTTTTTGCCGACTTTACATTCAAATAAATCGCCAAGCCCTATTATTTGTAGGTTTTGATTGACATTTTCACGTTCACTTCGGATTGCTTTAAGTACCTTTTTGGTGTCTTTTATCTGGCTGTGTAAATCGCCTAGTAATGCATATTTCATCCGAATCGCCTCCGTGTAACTATTATAAATGTTTCTATTTATAAAGTTAAATTAAAAATTTGAACGGCGGTGAAAAAATAAATTGCAGATGAAGGGGGTAAATTGCTACACTTAAAATGTAAAAATTATGAATTAATGGGGTGTAATGTTAGTGGTTTTTTTCACAGAAGAACATGAGATGTTTCGAAAGGCGCTCCGCAAAATGTTGGAAAAGGAAGCCTATCCATTTTACGCTAGGTGGGAAGAGGAGCGAGATATTCCGCGAAGCTTTTGGGAGAAGCTAGGGGAGAATGGCTTTTTATGTCCAATGGTCGGTGAAAAATATGGTGGGTTGGGTTTGGATTTTGCGTACTCAGCGATTTTAACGGAGGAACTTGAACGGGTTGGTGCGAGTCTGGCAAGCGGAATCGCACTACATTCGGATATAGTGACGCCGTATATTGAGGCTTTTGGGACGGAGGAACAAAAGCAGCGCTGGCTTCCAAAAAGTGTGACGGGCGAGTTTATTTCAGCAATTGCCATGACAGAGCCTGGTGCAGGTTCTGATTTAGCAGGTATCTCGACTACCGCTAAGCGCGATGGTAATTTTTATATTTTGAATGGGGAAAAGACGTTTATCACAAATGGGATTCACGCTGATTATGTGGTGGTCGTGTGTAAGACAGATCCGCAGGTTACTCCTGCATATAAAGGGATTAGCCTAATCGTAGTGGAAACAGGTACGGAAGGGTTTAAACGTGGCAAGAAGCTGAATAAAATTGGCATGCATGCAGCAGATACAGGTGAATTAATTTTCGAGGATGCGAAAGTACCTGTTGCAAATTTATTAGGTGAAGAAGGTCGCGGCTTTTATTACTTAATGGAAAAGCTACAGCAGGAGCGTTTAATTGTTGCGATTGAAACCCAAGTCGAGGCAGAGGAATGCTTTCGTTTAACGCTTTCTTATGTTAAGCAGCGAAAAGCGTTTGGCAGTCGTAT
>JAZLIT010000101.1:0-2338 GCA_045617525.1 Solibacillus sp.
ATACGCTACATTAAAATCTTTAGGTGTAGAAGTTTACTCAGTATCAACTGATACACACTTCACACACAAAGCATGGCATGACACTTCTGATGCAATCGGCAAGATCGAGTACATCATGATTGGTGACCCATCTCACACAATCACAAAAGCATTCGACGTATTAAACGAAGAAGCTGGTTTAGCTGAACGTGGTACATTCATCATCGACCCAGACGGTATTGTACAAGCTTACGAAATCAATGCTGATGGTATCGGACGTGACGCTTCTACATTAGTAAATAAAATTAAAGCTGCACAATACGTACGCAACAACCCAGGAGAAGTTTGCCCAGCTAAATGGAAAGAAGGCGCAGAAACTTTAACTCCAAGCTTAGACTTAGTAGGTAAAATCTAAGACTCATTTGCATAATTAAATGACAATTTCTAGCGGCAAAAAGCAATCTGTTGTAGATGGCTTTTTGTCGCTCTATTTTTATAAGAGAGAGGTGGATGGTTCGCTAGCAAGAGTTTTAAGCTAGTTACCGCTAATATGCTATTAGATCAAAATATTAAAGCACAATTACAGCAATATTTAGGCTTATTAGAAGGCGACTTAGTTATTCAATTAAGCGCCGGAGATGACAAAGTTTCTAAAGACATGACAGAGCTTGTGACAGAGCTTGCCAATATGTCATCACGCATTACAATAGAAAAAACAGTATTAGAACGCACACCAAGTTTTGCAATTAATAAAGCAGGCGAAGAGTCAGGTGTAGTATTTGCAGGTTTACCACTTGGACATGAATTTACATCATTAGTGCTAGCACTACTTCAAGTATCAGGCCGCGCACCAAAAGTTGAAGATGCGGTGATTAAACGTATTCAAGCGATTAAAACACCAATGAAATTTGAAACATATGTAAGTCTTACTTGCCACAATTGCCCAGACGTAGTTCAAGCATTAAATATCATGGCAGTTCTAAATCCGAATATTACGCACACTATGGTCGAAGGTGGTACTTACCAAGACGAAATTAAAGCACGTGACATCATGGCTGTTCCAACTGTTTTCTTAAACGGCGAAAACTTCGGTGGCGGTCGTATGGAATTAGAAGAGATTTTAACAAAACTTGGCGAAAAATCAGACGGCTCTGAATTCGCTGATGTGGATCCATTTGATGTATTAGTGATTGGTGGGGGACCAGCTGGAGCTGCTGCGGCGATTTATGCGGCTCGTAAAGGGATTCGCACAGGCATCGTGGCAGAGCGCTTCGGTGGTCAAGTGAACGATACATTGGCAATTGAAAATATCATCGGAACAAAAGCAACAGAAGGTCCTGCCTTCGTTTCAAGCCTTGAGGCACATGTGTTAGATTATCCTGTTGAAATATTTAAAGCACAACGCGCGGCGAAAATTGCCAAAAATGACTTAGTAGAAGTAACACTTGAAAACGGTGCTGTTTTAAAAGGTAAAACAGTCATCATTTCAACAGGTGCTCGTTACCGTCAATTAGGCGTTCCTGGTGAAGAGAAGTTCAAAAACAAAGGTGTTGCGTACTGCCCACACTGTGACGGTCCAATATTTAAAGGAAAAGACGTTGCAGTAATCGGTGGAGGTAACTCTGGCGTGGAAGCGGCAATTGACTTAGCCGGAATCGTGAAGCACGTAACGTTAATCCAACGTAGCGGCGAGCTTAAAGCCGATCAAGTATTACAAGAACGCGTACGCAGCTTATCAAACGTTACAGTTATCACAAACGCGTTAACACAGGAAATTACGGGTACGGATAAAGTAAACGGCTTAACGTATGTGGATGCGGTAACAGGTGAAGAAAAGCACGTTGCACTTGATGGGGTATTCATCCAAATTGGATTACTTCCAAATACAGAATTCCTACAAGGTGATATCGACTTAAATGAACGCGGTGAAATCGTAATTGATAACCACGGCGCAACAAGCATTCCAGGCGTGTTCGCTGCAGGTGATTGCACGGATATGGTGTACAAACAAATCATCATTTCAATGGGCTCTGGAGCAACGGCTGCACTTGGCGCATTTGACTATATGATTCGTCAAGCTCCGGTTAAAGAGCTTGTGACAGTATAAATAAGTATTTATGATGAAGAGGAGATTCGATTTGGATCTCCTTTTTATTTTGGCATTTTTCTTTGTTCACTAAGGGAGATTATTGCTAAATAGAGCATGACAATTGAAGCGATATGCTGATAAAAGGATTGGGGAGGAGAATTAGAAGATAATTCCATTAATTTTAATAATACAATGTAAATGGGTAGCCACTTTCTAAATGGTGAACATGTTAAAATTCCAATTTTAGATGAGCACAATTTTTTATTTCAT
>JAZLIT010000102.1:0-1300 GCA_045617525.1 Solibacillus sp.
CCGGAATCATATCAAAGACAGACAGGAGAAGCCATGATATAAATGTCACTGTGAAAAGAATAATGCTACCTATTATGCTGTCCCAGAATGCTCGTCTTTCTTTAGCCATTTTTCAACTCCTTTTCATACTTAATACTAATCACAACAATAACGTTTTTTAGGTATGCATTTGCTAACAAGCAATATACATCCTGCTTTATATAATACAGGGCAAAACCCTTGAAAACAAAGGATTTTTTGCCATTTTTTACATCCAAAAGTATTGATTTTTTGCCTCATATATGTTATAATTTAGGTATACTGTTTAGGTATGCAGGAGGCATATATGAGCGAATATTCAGTTCCCGAATCAATACGCAAATTTAAACCCAAAGGTACTATGGTAAAACGCATATCCAATAACTATTACGTTTATGAGTACACCATGTATCGTGACGATGAAGGTAAACGTCACACCAAGATGGGCAAGGCAATCGGTTCAATCAAGGAAGGGATTGGTTTTATACCAAACACGGGATTCTCCTGTGATGAAGAAATCAGTACCCTTGATTTTGGCGAATACGCTGTTACAATGGCGAATTCACAAAATGTCTTATCCATGCTTAAAGAATGCTTTAATCCCGAAGACGCAGTAACCATTTATGCGGTTGCACTGATTCATTTTATCCAGGGATTTACATACATGAAAGACATTCATAACTATTATGATATGAGTATTCTTTCGGTCAAATATCCTAAGCTTAAGCTTGGATATGATTCGTTATCAAAACTGTACGACAGCCTTGGTCGACGACAGGGTAATGTTTTCAAATTTGAAGAAAAACTTGTTTCTTCATGTTCCAGACAGATTGCAATCGATGGCCATGTTATTGCCTGTAATTCTGCCGAAAATGATTTGGCTGAAAAAGGATATAAATTCCGTAAACTCGGCGAAGCACAAATCAATCTGCTGATGGCTTATGACGTTAATACCGGAATTCCTCTCATATCAAAAATATATGAGGGTGCCAGTGTTGATAAAGTCAGTGTAAAAGATTTTCTCGACCAGATAGAAATGCAGGATATGCTTTTTATAGTTGACCGGGGCTTTTACAGCAAAGAGAATATAAACCTTTTCAGCAGTAACGGAAACGAATATATCATTCCGCTTGGCAAAAATCTTAACACCTGCAAAAGTGCCGTACACAGCCTTGAGATGCATGACAGATTTATGTATCAGAAAGGCCGTAAAGCATCTGTCGTTGAATATAAAGACGAAATAATTGATGGTTACCGTGTTATAACATACAGGGATCTTAAC
>JAZLIT010000103.1:0-3670 GCA_045617525.1 Solibacillus sp.
GAAGAGTTTGATTCGAAATTAAAAAATAAAAACAATAAGACGAATCATGATAAAAATCAGCAGTCTAATAAAAAGTAAGGCTAAAAGGTTTGCGTATTCTTTTCCATTCCTCTTCATTTCCATTCAAAAAAGAAAATGCTAGTGAAGAATGATCCACGGAAACAAGTCCTGTACTTGGCCCAACATAGGCTGCGTGACGCAAAATTTTCCATTCGATTATCGCACCGCCAAGTAAATACATTAGGAGCGTGGAAACGGTACATTTGCGTGCCGTTTCCACATAATTGAACTCTGCTAAAAAATCGCTTTATGCTCTGTTTCTTAAAGAAAGTTTTGACACGTGTGATAAAAGATTTTTCTATTGGCAATAGCCAGACTGATAGCAGATGGTTAGAAACAAAAATGCAGAGGATTACAGAGTTTTGATAAGCCAGTGGGTTGAATACTATAAAACTACTACTAAAAAGCCTATAAAAGAAAAGTGAACAACCGTAAACGATGATATCTTAGCAAGTATCTCCGAACCAACAACAAAGGCATTGGGTGGATGGCAGAGAATAAAAAGCTCAAAAGAGAAAACTCTCTGCTTAAGGAACAAACAACCTTCACGATTGATATGCGTCCTATAAATGATATAAGCAAAAATAAGGATGTTATTATAGTCGAGCCTTCTTATAGTCTGACAAATACCAAAATAGATGCACTGAGAAATGCCATATCAAACGAATATATGAAGCATCAGGGATGGCTTTGGGAACCAAATTATAGTTACGCTATATTTTAAAAACAACATCGATTACACATATATATTGAGGTATTTCTTCTTCAGTATTGTTGTTGATGTAAATTGTAACTTTTGCGTTACCGAAAGTATGGGTTTCCTCTTTAAAAATCGACTGTATAATGCTTAAATCCATCTACCTCCATATAGCACCAAACTTCATCCGCTTTTCGTGGGTCAAGACCTTTATTATTTAAAAACATAACTAGTGCAGCATTTTTCATAATTTGCTCTGCATAAAGAACACAATCCTCACATACACAATGTTCGGCAGTACCAACGAGTCCTCTTTTCGCATAAAATTTCTCATTTAATTGTTTCATGTTCATTATGTCCTCCAATAGATTGATAGTTGAATATTTCACCAAGTATCCCTTGCGTTATTATAAAATTTTTGTCCCGAAAGAATGGTGTAGAAGTATTTGTCAGACGATATACAAATTATACAAAAGCGTTTAAACTAGACGTACTTAACTATATGACTGAACATGGTACGTCCTTACACGAAACGGCAGCGATTTTCAATATCGCGGCTAGTACGTCGATACGGAATTGGCAAAAACAATTCGAAACATTAGGAGAAGATGCCCTTCAGCCAAAGAAAAAGGGGCGTCTATCCATGAAAAAAGAATCGACTAAACAACCTAAAAATGCATTAGTAGAAGGCTCACCTGAAGCACTACAGGCCGGGATTAATCGTCTACGTATGGAAAACGAGTATTTAAAAAAGTTGAATGCCTTAGTTCAAGCCAAGGAAGCATCACCAAAGAAGACAAAGTAAAAGTCATCTATGAATTAAGGCATAAATACTCGGTGAAGGCACTTGTCGCATTCGCCAAAATCAAACGCTGCACGTACTACGATATCGTGAAGAAGATGGATCGACCAGACTGAGACGCTGATTTAAAGGCTGAAATTCAAGCGATTTACGATGAACACGAGGGTCGTTATGGCTACCGTCGTATTCGTGATGAGCTGGCGAATCGCGGGCTAAAGGTGAATCATAAGAAGGTTCAGCGCCTCATGAAAGAACTTGGTTTAAAGTGTCTTGTCCGCATGAAAAAATATAAATCATATAAAGGGACAGTTGGCGAAATTGCGGATAATATTTTGAATCGTAATTTCAAGACGGAAGCACCGAATGAGAAATGGGTAACGGATATTACGGAGTTTAAATTATTTGGCGAGAAGCTTTATTTATCGCCTGTTTTAGACTTATTTAACGGAGAAATCATCACCTACACAATCGGCTCTAGACCAACTTTCTCCCTTGTTTCAGACATGTTAGAAAAAGCCTTAGAGCGCTTGCCAGAAGACCATCAGCTACTCATGCATTCCGATCAAGGCTGGCATTATCAAATGAAGCAATATCGCCACTCGCTTCAATCGAGAGGCATTGTGCAAAGTATGTCTCGTAAAGGAAATTGTCATGATAACTCGTTGATGGAGAATTTCTTTGGGATTGTGAAATCTGAATTCCTTTATATAAAAGAATTTAAAAGTATTGAGCACTTTAAAGAAGAGCTTGAAAAATATATCCATTATTACAACACGAAACGGATTAAGGCAAAATTAAAATTGAGTCCAGTGCAATACCGAACTCAATTTACCCAAGCTGCCTAAGCGTAATAATCATATCTCATTGATTCAACTGAATATACATAGGGCTATTTTGAGGAGGAACTTATGATAGAAATTAATTATAGTCGCGAAGAAGCTACACTGATTATTGAAAGTCATGATAACAAGGATTTCACTTTTTTATACGTCTATTACAGCGATGGTAAAAAGAAAGAGGGATTCGGTGGGAAACTCCAACTATCAAAGATGATTAACGATAATTTAATTCATTTTGATTTTCCGTTAGAAGTGGAAATATTAGCACAGCAAGGCAACATGATTAAACATTATACATTCAAAGAAACTTCAATAAATAACGCATTAACACTAGTGGAAGTAAAGGAAAATCCATTAGAAGAGATTATTAAATGGACGTTAGAGGATCCAAGCATCTTACATCCTCCCATCAACCCATCTCTTCAAGAAAATCGATTATTGAAGGAATTTATAGGCTTAATCTACGCTTATGCAGATACAGAATATCGCGAACTCGACAACAAACATGCTTATCATCAATTTCTTCAATCCAATTATTCAGTTAGATTAGAGGATAGTGACCAGTCGAATATTATATTGTCTAAATGTGTAGCTTTACTTGAACTATTAACATTGACACAAGAGGAAATGGCTGAGCTATTATTAAACTTATTAAGTCTAAAAAAATAACATTAAAACATACGTATGAAGCAAATTTTAATTTAACAGGTATGTGCTCAATTCAATATTGAACACATGCCCGTCCAGTTGCCTAACATAACCGTGTCTAACTTTTAGGGGTCACTTCAACTTAGGGAATGTTAGTGTGGTAATTGAGTGAATAATTATTGTTAAAATAATTCTCGGGGAGGTTGTTTATGAAAATAACAGAAGACTACGGCAAGGTGAAGATAGATGACTTTGAATTTTATGGTGAAATTAAAGAAGAAAAATGTTCTAAATGCAAGTTTAATTTAGTGTATTACGATGATTTTGATACTTATTTCTGTCCTAAATGTAATAGTTGGATTGAACCAAAATGTAGTGACCCTACGTGCAAATATTGCCCTATTCGACCAGATACTCCTTTAACTCGCTGATAGTGAAATAAGGATTTATAACGTATACATAATCTAATAACGTTCCCAAATACACATTGGGAACCTTCATCGATTATTGGGAGGGGAGGGACAATGAAAAAAACTTCATTTTTCATAATATTATTTGTATTATTGATACTTTCATCTTGTAGCGAATCTTATACATCGACAACGTCTTTCTTAAAGATTACTG
>JAZLIT010000104.1:0-5085 GCA_045617525.1 Solibacillus sp.
AACTACCAAACACCGAAGGTGAGTTCGGCGCGGCTCAAAAGTGAAAACTAATTAACCATCCAATACATAAGCAAAGTTGCGGGCACCAAGAGGCGTCAGGGCCAAGGAGTTCGAGGAAGCAAAGTTGCGAGGAGCGTAAGCGTACATAGTACGTGCGCACCGCAGTAACGAAGCTGACGAAGAAATTCGCCGGCCATCACGCCTCGGAAGCAGCGCCGATGGTAGTTGGGGGATGCCCCTGTGAGAGATCGACGAGCGCTTCGCACACCAAGACCTTTTAAAAGGTCTTTTTTTTATGCCTAAAAGCCCCCAACTACCAAACACCGAAGGTGAGTTCGGCGCGGTACAAAAGTGAAAACTAATTAACCATCCAATACATAAGCAAAGTTGCGGGCACCAAGAGGCGTCAGGGCCAAGGAGTTTAAGGAAGCAAAGTTGCGAGGAGCGTAAGCATACACAGTACGTGCGCATCGCAGTAACGAAGCTGACGAAGAAATTCGCCGGCCATTACGCCTCGGAAGCAGCGCCGATGGTAGTTGGGGGATGCCCCTGTGAGAGATCGACGAGAGCTTCGCACACCAAGACCTTTTAGAAGGTCTTGGTGTGCCCAAAAGAAGCTGAATTGAACGTTAATGAGCCATGAACGCACAAAGCTGGGCCATGAACGCACAAAGTTTGGGTTGAACGCACAAAGTTGAGCCATGAACGCACAAAGCTGAGCTACGAACGCACAAACTCCCCACTCAAGCACACAAACTAGCCTGAAAAAAACCAAAATCTAAGAAATACGACGAAAATAGGGATGTTTCCAGTAGCAACATCCCTAAAACTAACTCAATAACACGGAAAACCCCCTAAACCCCCTAAATCAATACAAATACACTCAAAACTCCAATACAGCCCTCAAGTTATTTAAATATGACTGGCTAACAGGCAATTCTTTCTCATCCTTCAAAATGACAACAAAATTCGATGTCAGATCTCGTTTAATTCGTTTTATAAAATGAATATTAATAATAAAAGAACGATGGATTCTTAAAAAATTAGAAGGGAGCTTTGTTTGCAATTCCTTTAAAGTAATTGCTGTTTTAAACTGCTCCTGCCCACTATAGAACCAAGTGCTTTTTTGTAAACTTTCAATATAAGCAATGTTTTGCACCAAGACGGGGATCCAATCTTCATTTTGTTTTCCTGTTAACATCTTATACGGTTCAGTTGAAACCTTTTTAAAAGAGGGGGGTAATACAATGATCAGTACAGCATTTGTGTTATTAACAGATAAAGGATAGCCCACAGCGTAGTATGGTGTGTTGAATAAACTACTCTCTAAAACAGCTTCACTCTTTTTTTGACTTTCTAAAACTTTAAAAGCTAGACTGTCGCGTGGGACTTCTGATCCTATTTCTAAGTGAATATTTTGTTCACCTGCACTGAAATATACATAGGTATATCCAACCGCAATCGCAATTGCAGCGTGCGATGGAATCCAATCTTCTACAAGTTGCTTTAACTGCTCAAATAGTTCGTTGACTATAATATTTTCCTGTTGTTGCATATAGCACGCTCCCTTTTTACAATTCAACATTTTTCCATTTCATCCATTGTATACTATATTTCGTCGGTAAATTCAGATAATTCATCGGAAAATAATGAAAAATTTCTCCGTCTGTTATATATTAATTTACACAAAGGGAAGCTGTTATGATACAGTTTTGAAAAAATAATTTCAATGACAGCTTAATTTTTACAATTGGGAAGGTGGAAATATACAATGTCAACTCGTCAAGAAAAAATCAATGCAATCACTAAGGATTGGGCAGAAAATCCACGTTGGGCAGGTATTGAGCGCGGATATACAGCAGATGAAGTAGTTAAATTACAAGGATCAGTAGTTATTGAACAAACATTAGCATCTCGTGGTGCAAAACGTCTTTGGAACTCTTTACACACAGAGCCATTTGTAAACGCTTTAGGTGCATTAACGGGTAACCAAGCAATGCAACAAGTAAAAGCAGGTTTACAAGCAATCTACTTATCGGGGTGGCAAGTAGCGGCTGATGCAAACAACGCAGGTCAAATGTATCCTGACCAATCTTTATATCCAGCAAACTCTGTACCACAAGTAGTTAAACGTATTAACCAAGCGCTACAACGTGCTGACCAAATCGATCAATCTGAAGGTAATGAAGGCTTTGACTGGTTCGCGCCAATCGTAGCTGACGCTGAAGCAGGATTCGGTGGTCCACTTAACGTATTTGAGTTAGTAAAAGGCATGGTTGAAGCGGGTGCTTCAGGCGTACATTTAGAAGACCAATTAGCTTCTGAGAAAAAATGCGGTCACTTAGGTGGTAAAGTATTACTACCAACGCAAAATGCAGTACGTAACTTAATCGCAGCTCGTCTTGCAGCTGACGTAATGGGCGTTGATACTATATTAATTGCTCGTACAGACGCTGATGCAGCTGACATGGTAACATCTGATATTGATCCACGGGATGCAGAGTTCATCACTGGAGAACGTACACCTGAAGGCTTCTACCGTACAACTCCAGGTCTTAAACAAGCAATCGCTCGTGGTTTAGCATACGCTCCATACGCAGATTTAATCTGGTGCGAAACATCTCACCCTTCGTTAGACGAAGCGCGTGAATTCGCTGCAGCAATCCATGCTGAATTCCCAGGGAAAATGTTAGCGTATAACTGCTCTCCATCATTCAACTGGAAAGCTAAACTATCTGATGCTGAAATCGCTGAGTACCAACGTGAATTAGGGAAGCTTGGCTACAAGTTCCAATTCATCACACTTGCTGGTTTCCACAGCTTAAACTACGCAATGTTCGAGCTTGCGCATGATTACAAAGACAATGGTATGGCTGCATACTCTAAGCTACAACAAGCTGAGTTTGCTGCAGAAAGTAAAGGCTACACTGCAACTCGTCATCAACGCGAAGTTGGTACTGGTTACTTTGACGAAGTATCGCAAGTTATTTCAGGCGGTCAGTCTTCAACTACTGCAATGTCTGGATCTACTGAAACAGAGCAATTCGTTTAAGTCGTTACCTTAATCAAGGAATTTTAATTGTGGGCACCCGAATTTTAGTTAAACCACACGGATTCGATGCTCGCAATTTTAATTAGAATTAGTGTTAGCGAATTAGCAAAGAATCTGTTGCAAAATACATGTCTATTGGGGAATGGACCGTCTGAAAGTAAACACATTGCCAATGTGTAACTACTGTTCAAAATGTATAATGCCTTTGGAAAAAGTAGATTTCCGTCCTTTCTGATTAGCGAACGAAAACTAATTCAAAGAAATATAATTTCTACTTTGGCTGCTGAAAATCAGCTACTACATTATAAACATGGATGCCTCCGTGTCATATAAGTAAACACCCACAAGTGGTGAAACGTTGCTTTAGTCTTACCATGACTAGAGCAGCGTTTTTTCATTGCATCAATTATTAAGAAGAAAGAGGGCGTCAATAAATGCGAAATAAAGAAATGTTATTAGTGCCAGGGCCAACGCCAGTAGTAGAAGAGATCTATGAGGCACTAGCAAGTGAAATACGTGGACATACGGATCCGCGTTTTGTGGAAATTTTTAAGCGCTCAATCGAAAATACGAAAACGCTTTTTAATACGGATGGAGAAGTATATATTGTTGCCGGATCTGGTACGCTAGCGATGGAAATGGCGATTGTAAATACGGTTGGCAGGGGAGAACGCCTTTTAATTATTAGCCATGGTTATTTTGGCGATCGTTTTTCACCACTTGCCAAGGCATTTGGAATTTACGTCGATGTGTTACAGGCTAATTGGGGAGAACAAGTCGATGTAGAAGCAGTTCGTGCGCAGCTAAGACTGCATACGTATAAAGCGGTAACTGTAACGCACGCAGATACATCTACAGGCGTTGTGGCCAATTTAGAAGAGCTGATCCCGTTAATTAAGGCTGCTGGGGCATTAGCAATTGTTGACGGTGTTGTCGCTACTGCAGCACTGCAAGAGGATATGTCAAAGGCATACGGTAATAACGAAGCTTACAAAATTGATATCGTATTAACAGGATCGCAAAAAGCAATTGGAATCCCGCCTGGGTTAGCGATTGTTGCATTTAGCCAAAAAGCATTAGCTGCACGTGAAGCACTTGGAGCAATCCCTGCGTATTACACAGATATTGTGAACTGGCGTCCGATTATGAACAACCCAGCGAACTATTTTGCGACACCACCAGTAAATTTAATTTATGCGTATGATGAAGCGCTAAAAATCGTTTTAGCTGAGGGAATGGAGGCACGTGAAGCGCGCCATTTAGCTTTTGGACGAGGGGTTCGTGCAGCATTAATAACATATGGTATGAAGCCTTTAGCGCAGGAGGAAGTTGCGGCTGCAACACTGAGCTGTATTTACTATCCTGATGGTGTTGAAGATGCACCATTCCGCGCAGGCTTAGCAGCACGTGGCATGATTGTGGCAGGTTCACTTGCGCATCTTGCGGGTAAGGCATTCCGTATCGGGCACATGGGGAATACAACAGCCGAAATGCTCGAACGGGCGATTACGATTATCGGTGAGGTTTTAAATGAACAAGGGCATCCAGCTGATGTTGCACAAGCCCTTACTATATTTAAAGAACAACAACAAATGATGGTCTGAAAATAGGTCGGAAAAGAGTAGTTATTGTGTAACAGGTTTTGGTTGATGGGGAGAAAACATTAAATAACAAACTAATTGGGGACACAATTCACATATGAATTGTCCCTATTTTTTAAAAGGGGAATAGGTAATTTATGTTAAAATAAATATATAGGTGTTTCAACGAATTTATGAGATTTACATCATTAAGCACTTAATGTTCCCAAACACCGCTTTGGGAACCTCTTTGGACATTTTATATAAATATTCATTGGAATATATGATAGTAGAGGTATATATTAAAGTAAAAGGTAGTGTCAAAACTTCTATGAAAAAAGATGAAAACCTAGTTCGGTGGGGAAAAAATCTCCTTCGAACAGGGACACAAGCGCTCTTGACAAACAGTCGTAAAAGTTTGCGCCTAAATTTGAGGACGAAGGGAAAAAAGTA
>JAZLIT010000105.1:0-3628 GCA_045617525.1 Solibacillus sp.
CGCAAATTGATGCTGCACTAGAAAAGATAAATAAAGGCACGTATGGAGTATGTGAGACTTGTGCGGAGTCCATACCATATGAACGGTTAGAGGCGATTCCTTTTTCGGCTTATTGTGTGGAGCATTCAAAGGATCAAACCGTTGCATCGGATCGCCCCATTGAGGAAAGCGTTATTTTACCACCAGTAGATAATTCTTTTTCAGGTAGGGAATCAAATGACTCTTTGCAGGATAATGAGGATTCATTTCGTCTCGTTGCCCAGTACGGAAATTCCGATACGCCTTCCGATTTTCAAGGTGATTATGAACAGTACAATGATTTGTATGCAGATGTAGACGGAAGTGAAAATTTTTCGGAGCTAGATGAATTACACGTATCGGAGTTTGAAGTTTTAAATGGGCAAATTTCGCAAGAATACGCAGCTGAGGCGAGTAAAACGGATTACTTAGAGGATGAACATCCGAATTAATTGGGATTGTTTAACAACAATATTAAGAGCATTAGCAGTCTTTATAAATAAAAAAATCCTAGCAGAAACGAATTCTGCTAGGAAGCTTGATTAAAAGTCCGAGTCAACCGCTGTATCAAGTATGTTTTGTGGGATTTTAATTGCCTCGATCTTGTTAAAGTCACTATAGTTAATTGTTGATGATGTTTTAATTGTCGCTGTGATGCCTTCGATTTCCATGATGAAGTCGAAGTCCATAACGGTTTTTGTCATGTCGAACGTTTTTTTGTCAATTGTTAATACATATTTCGCATCGTCGAATTGCATGTCTTCTAGTGTTAATAACTCTTCACTTTCAAGCTGCTGTCCTAATGTGCCGCTAACTTGCTCCATGATTAACGATTTAAACTTTTCTCCATTTGCACTTAACGTTAAAATGTAAGCTGAATCCGTTTGTTTAAATGTAAAGTCATTTATAAATGGCTTTAGCTGCTTTAGTTGTTCTGTAGAGTCAGCGCTCGCCCCAGCTTGCGCCAGTAGGTCATCATACATTTCATCTGGCAGCTTAATCCATCCATCGCTCATCATGTCATTCATATAAAAGCCATCCGCTTCTGTTAAATACATTTGTAAAGGCATTTCAAATGCATCCTGCTCATCTAACGCTTTCATGCTCATAATGCCATCAACAAATAAAGCCATTGGATCCATTGTCAAGCTCATATCGATGTTAGAAGTAGTCGTCATCGTGATTTCTTCTCCATCAATTAGCATATTAGATGATTGGTCCATTGTAACAGCAGCTTTTACGCTTTTTAAGCTTTCTTGACGTTCCATTGTTTTATTAAAAACTTCTTCTAAAGCTAAATCCGATTTTTCTGTAGTACCTTCAACAGGTGTTGCGCTATCATTACAAGCTGCTAATGATAATGCAGCCACACCAACCATTCCAGCGATATAAAATTTCTTCATAGAATCCAACCCTTCCATTTTTTACTAACTCAGTTATTATACGATTAAAATGAAAGAAAAGTTTCAACATTGTATTATATTCACTGGAAATTCATAAAATTATTCCTTGTAGATAGAAAATCCATTTTTTTACACATGAAAGCTTTATAATAAATTTAAGTAATCTAACAAAGCCATTGGGCAGAGATTTTATTGAACAAATTAGAAGGGGGCTATTGATGGAAATGAATGAAAAAACATATCTAAGTATAGAAGAGATTATTTCATTACCAACCTTATCGGGTACAAACATAAGTGATGATGGAAAAAACGTAGCATTTGTCAAGAAGACAGCTAGTTGGGAAAACAATAAATATAGGAATCATGTATGGATATATGAAAAAGATAAGGGGCTGAGTTTGCCATTAACAACTAGGGATATAGATAGTACATACCCATTATGGTCTCCAAATTCTAGAGATATCGCATACCTTAGCCCAGTTGGTGACGGGGATAATAAGAAAGATCAGATATTTGTTAAGTCAATAGATGATTATAGTGAAGTTCAGATTACTGATGAGAAAGAAGGGGTCAGTAAATTCAAATGGGAGCCTACTGGCAAGGGTTTTTATTATGTTGCACAGTCAAAAGAATCTGAGGCAATAAAAAAACGTAAGAAACTATATGGAAACTTCCATCACGTGGATAAGGAATACCGGAATAATTGCTTATATTACATTGAAGTGGAAAAAGTAATTCAAAATGATAAATTTGAACGCAAAAATAGCGTTGTTTATCAACTAACTGATGGGAAGGATTTTCATATCCATGAATTTGATATTTCAAATGATGGGAAAAAGATTGTATTAATGGCTACACCAAGATCCAATCTAGAAGATTATATTAATGGAGATCTATACATACTAGATATTAAAGCTGGAGAGCTACAAAGGATGAATATAGATAAGTTGTTGGGAGGGAGCGTTTGTTTCTCTCCTGATGGCAGCAAAATATGTTACTCAGCAAGCATAAGGGAGAAGGATTACTATAAGACTCATATAGAAGATAGTACACTAGAGATATACGATATAAATAATGGGAATCTAATTCAACCTTTAACAGACTATGATAGTACGGTTATTCCATTACGGTGGACAGCTAAAGGAATTTTAATTAGATGGCAAAATAAAACTAACTATCTTATTGGGTTGTTACGTGAGAATGGCACTGTGGAAATGTTAAGCGAAAAAGAAGATAGCTTTATAATGGATGCTTCTATAACAAGAGATGGAAATCACTTGAGCTATAATAAGGCTATTACAAATGAAACCTTTGAAATTTATTTAGACGGTAAAAAAATAACGAATGAAAATAGCTTTTTCAAAGGAAAGCTTAAAAGTAACAGGGAAATAATCTCATGGCAAAGTAGTGATGGTCTTGAAATAGAAGGGGTTTTATCAACGCCGATAGAGTTTGACGCAAATAAAAAATATCCCTTATTAGTGGTAATCCATGGGGGTCCAGCTTGGGCATCCTTTCCAATATTTTCAGACTGTTTTAATGAGAAATATCCTATTGAACAGTTTATTGAAAAAGGGTTTATAGTTTTAGAACCAAACTACAGGGGAAGTTCGGGTTATGGTAATAAATTCTTAAAAGAAAATTATAGGAAACTAGGAATTGCTGACTACGATGATGTTATATCTGGAGTGGATAAACTAGTGGAAAAAGGGATTGCAGATAAAGATAGAGTAGGGGTTATGGGATGGAGCAACGGGGGATATATAGCAGCTTTCTGTTCTACATTTAGTAGTAGATTTAAAGCGATCTCAGTTGGAGGCGGAATTACTAATTGGAGTACCCATTATGTAAATACAGATATCCCTTACTTTATTAGGAGTTATTTAGGAAATGATCCATGGAATGATCCAGAGATATATACTAAAACATCACCAATGACATATATTAAATCAGCCTGTACTCCTACTTTAATCCAACATGGCGAAAAGGATGCAAGAATCCCAACTCCAAATGCATATGAGCTATATCAAGGATTAAGGGATATGGAAGTCGATACAGAATTAATTATATTTAAAGGAATGGCTTATAGTTCTGACCATCCAGGAATTAATATGGCTATTATGAAGCAGAATTTGATGTGGTTTTCACACTATATTCTTGGAGAGAGTATGAAAGATTTTAGGGTTCTATAATTGATATTCTCACAG
>JAZLIT010000106.1:0-11257 GCA_045617525.1 Solibacillus sp.
AACGGGGCTACCACTGTTTCCTTTATAAACAGGTGCTTCGATCATGACGACATTGCTTTCAAGAGAGGTGACCGTTGTTTCAATCACGCGTCCCTTATTGGCGATACCTGTGAAATAAAGGGGATTCCCGATAAAGGTAATGGCTTCACCATGATGTTCCACGAAATTCGCGGCAACTGTTAAATGAGGGAAATCTTCTCCCTCTATTTTTATAATGGCTAAATCAACCTCTGGATAGTCTTCCACTAAATTTCCACTATGCATACCGTCCTCTGGGAATATAATCGAAAGTTTCTCATTCCCTTTAACGACATGTGAATTCGTGATAATATAGCCGTCTGAAGAAATCGCAAAGCCTGTCCCTTTACTTTGACCTGTTGAAACTTCTACTACCGCACGTTTATACGCTTTAATATCCTCTTGTTTCGAAAGCTTTGAAGAGGTTTGAATGAATTCAATTGCCGGAATCGAATAGATTTGAAATATAATGGCGAATGTACTGAAAAATAACGTAGCTGCCATTAGCCAGACAATTAACCGTGCAGGGACGTTCAATCGTTTTTTCGGTGGAATACCTGAAAGTCGGCGTTCACGTTCTTCGCGTAACGCTTCATCTTTAGCTAAAAGAACCTCTTCTAAAAATAATTCCTCTTCGGTTAATGGGCGTTCCTCATGTTCCTTCGGTGTATCCATTCAACTTCACCTAATTTCTATGTATATCTTCTATTAACTTGTGAAAAATTCAATAAGCAATTGAACGATTAAGAGTACTGTAATGAATCGTAATAATAACTGAGCTAATTTTACCGAGATTTTTCTAGCTAATTTAAGACCGATTTGAGCGCCGATGACAGAGCCTGCTGTTAAGAACAATGTTTCGTACCATAAGATATGGCCAGCCGCGATATACATAATCGCTGCCCCTGTACACGTAGCGAAAACCCCAATTCTTCCTAAAATAACCGCTTTAATATAGGCAATTTTTTCGCTGCCATATAAATAAATGAGTAGTGTGCCACTGCCAGGACCGAATACGCCATCATAAAAGCCTATCATCGCTAATAATGCAGCCGTTTTTTTTCGGATTTTAAATAGTGTGAGCTCTCCGAAACTTGTTTTCCCTAAAAATGATAATACAAATGCAAAGATTAATAAAATGATTGCGATTAATGTTAAGGTTTTGGCGCTGAATTGAGATGCGGTTGCCCCTCCGAGCATACCACCTAACCCGCAGCAAAGCAGTATTGGCCAAGCCTCTGTAAGTGTAACTTCTTTCCGACGTAGCATTGAAAAAAAGTTGGAAAACGTACTGATCATATTTGCTACTTTATTTGCTCCGATTGCAGAGTGGGCAGGTATGCCAAGTAAAAGCATCGTCGGAAGTGAAATTAAGCCACCCCCACCTGCCAATGTGCCTAAAATATTACTAATAATTCCAATAGAAAATAAAATGAAAATCATCCAATGTCGTCCAATCTTTCTGAAAGTGATTTAACCATACAGGAAAAACAGAAGAAAGAAAATGAAAATGTAAAAAAAAAATAAAATTCTGTCCCTAAGATTTATTTAGCTCAGATAGAAAAGTTTGTGAAATAATTCATATTACAATTTGAAAAGTATCACGTGTACTAATTCACAAACAACCCTGTGCTAGTACAGGGTTTGTGAAACGGAAGCGGTTTCATTAATTATATTGATATAGTTAAACTTTTGTGGAAAATAGGTTTTTTAGGTTTGTGAATTCCATAACAAACTCTTTGTTTTAAAGGATTTGTTGCAATAATTCTGTATTTTTAAAATTTCACAATAAATTATTGTTGACATTGTTTGTAAGAAGGAATATCATTCAGAAATACAAGTAAAAAGAAAATTCAGATTATTAAGGGGCGAAATAGAAATGGACATTTTTCAAAAGTCATTAGAGATGCACGAGAATTACGGAGGAAAGATGGAAATCAGGTCGAAGGTACCTGTGGAAGATAGTTATGACCTAAGTTTAGCGTATTCACCAGGTGTCGCGGCACCGTGTATTGAAATCGAAAAAAATCCTTCAACAGTGTATGACTATACAATTAAGGGGAATTTTGTGGCGGTTGTGACAGATGGTACAGCGGTACTTGGGCTAGGGGATATTGGCCCTGAGGCTGCGTTACCAGTGATGGAAGGGAAGGCGCTTTTATTAAAACGCTTTGCTAATGTAGATGCAGTACCGGTTTGCTTGGACACGAAAGATGTGGATGAGATTGTTCGTACGGTGAAGTTGATTGCACCAACGTACGGTGGTATTAACTTAGAGGATATTTCAGCGCCGCGTTGCTTTGAAATTGAAGATCGCCTACGTGCCGAGTTAAATATCCCAGTATTCCACGATGATCAGCATGGAACGGCAATCGTTGTTGGTGCTGGCTTAATAAATGCAATTAAAATCGTAAAAAAAGAGCCGAAAAATATGAAGGTTGTCATTAATGGTGCTGGGGCAGCCGGGATTGCCATTTTACGTATTTTAATTCAATTAGGCTATGAAGATATCGTTGTCTTAGATTCTACAGGTATTATTTATAAAGAGCGTGCGGAGGGCATGAATCCGATTAAAGATTCGATTGCACATTTGACGAATCCCTTTAATCGTCGTGGTGGTCTAGATGAGGCGATGGTAGATGCAGACGTGTTTATCGGTGTATCTGTCGCGGATCTTTTAATTGAAGCACATATTAAGTCGATGGCGACGGATCCGATTGTATTTGCTCTTGCTAATCCAAATCCAGAAATAACGTATGATAATGCAAAAAAATGGGGCGTAAAAATTATTGGAACAGGACGCTCAGATTATCCAAATCAAATTAATAATGTGCTGGCATTCCCAGGTATTTTCCGTGGTGCACTTGATGTACGTGCAACAGATATTAATGAGGATATGAAATTGGCAGCAGTTGAGGCGATTGCTTCACTCATTGCGGATGCGGATTTAACGGATGATTTTGTGGTACCTAACGCGTTTGATACGCGCGTCGTGGGTGTAGTTGCAAAAGCAGTTGGCTCGGCAGCGATTGGATCTGGTGTATCCGTGCTATTCCAACAGCCAGATGTAGCACCAGACGTAATTGAAGCGGAGCGTGCGGCAGAAATGGTTGAAGAAATCGTGAAATCGGATATAGTGATTGGAAAAAATGTAGCGATGTAAAGACAAAATAAAAACGAGGTTCCAGTAAATGGACCCTCGTTTCTTATTTTATCCTTCGATTTCAGCCGTTAATGCTTCAAGCTCATCGATTAAGCTACCGATATAAGCGATTGTATCGCGTAAAGGTTTTTCAGTAGTTACATCTACGCCAGCCATTTTCGCTAGTTCAACTGGTGATTTCGTGCCACCTGCTTTTAATACTTCAATCCAGTCTGCTACAGCCGGTTCGCCTTCAGTTAAAATGCGTTGTGAAACTTGCGTTGAAATTGTCAGACCAGCAGAGTACGTATATGGATATAAGCCCATGTAGTAATGCGGTTGGCGCATCCAAGTAAGCTCTGCACCTTCAGAAATTTCCACTGTATCGCCCCAGAATTCTTCTAGTACGCCACGTTTAATTTCATTTAGCTTCGGTGCATTTACGCTGCCACCAGCATCGATGATTTCGTACACTTTACGCTGGTAAGCTGCTTCAAGTAAATGTGTCACGAAGTTATGGTAGTACGTGCGGCTTACGATTGACGCGATTACCCAACGTTTGAAGCGTGCATCTGTTGAGTTTTCTAGTAAATAGTTTGCCACTAACATTTCATTCATTGTTGATGGGGCTTCAATGAAGTATAAAGAAGGGCGTGCGTTGAATAAGTTTTGGTTTTGGTGGGCTAAGTAGAAGTGCCCAGCATGGCCAAGTTCATGCGCTAACACGAATACTTCATTCATACGGCTTGTCCAGTTGATTAATACATATGGGTGATAACCGTATGGGCTTGAGCAAAATGCGCCAGTTGATTTACCTGCATTTTGTGCGAAGTCAGTCCAACGTTCATCGAATGAACGATCTAGCATTTTTGCGTAATCTTCACCCATTACAGCTAAAGCATCCTTCATGTATTTACGAGATTCTTCAATTGTTACTTTTGGCTCGTAAGAAGGGTCTAAAGAGATTTTTAAGTCAGCGAATGTCATTGTTTCAAGACCATGCGCTTTTTGAATTAATTTTGCATAACGACGCATATGTGGTGCCAATTCAGTTGTAATTAGGTCGATTTGACGGTCGTATAATGGACGGTCCACATCTTGACGTTGTAATAATGAATCGAAAATATTGTCATAGCCACGTAGGTCGCTATCTGTTTTTTCATTTTTCAATAGTGTGTCATAGATTTTTGCTGTTGTATTCTGATAATCTTTAAGTTTAGTAGAGAATGCTTCGAAAGCAGCACGACGAATAGCTGTATTGTTTTCAAGCTCCCAATCACCTTCAAATAAGTTGTAGCTAAGTGGGTAAGATTCGCCGTCAACTTCGAAGTCTGGGAAATCCATATCCACTAATTTTGCTGTATTGTAAAGTGCGTAAGGTGCGTTAAATGCGTTACCGAACGCTGCAAGAGCTTTTTCTACCTCAGGGTGTAATTGGTGAGGCTTTTGCTTTAATAAATCCTCGATATAATTTGCGTATTGTGGTGCAGTTACGCTTGCTTGTTTTAAGATTTCTTCATCAAGTGCTAATAACTCACTTACGATGAATGATGTCTGTGCATTAATTTTTGAAGAAGCTTGTCCAACTTTTGCAGCACGCATTTGTGATTCAGGGTTTGTTTGATCAACTGAATGCGCAAGATTCGCGTATGTACCAACTGGAACCATTTGTTCGTATAATTTTTCATATGCAGTTATGACTGCTACTGCAGCTTCTGTATCTGTAATTTTACCCTTGAAGTTTTCTTCGATCGTAGCGGCTTGCTTCACAATACCTTCAATTGCTTCTTCAAATTGTGCCTCTGTTTCGAATAAATCATTTAAGTTCCAAGTTTCTTCAACTGGGACTTCATGACGTTTAACTACTGCCATTTGAATTCCTCCTTATTATTACGGATTACGAAACAAATTATAGCATAGCGCCAAAAAGTTGGAAAGAATTTTATATTCTGAAAATAAGGTTTTATAAAAGTGTAGGCATTTTGCAGGAAAATTTGGTAGCATAGAAGGTAGATTAGTGAGAAAGAAGTGTTTCTTATGACGATGATTAAAGATGTAAGTTTGATATTAGAGGGTGGTACATTTCGAACGGTGTATACGGCAGGTGTACTCGATGCGTTAATGGAAGAGGAACTTTATTTTCCATATATCGCGGCGATTTCGGCAGGGGCAATTAATGCGGTATCCTATGTATCGAAGCAACCGAAACGTACAATTGATGTATTGACGAAGTATCGTAATGATCCACGTTATATGGGTATGCGTAACATATTGAAGGAAAAAAGTATTGTCGGTATGGATTTCGCCTATAATATTATTCCGAATAAGCTAATTCCCTTTGATTGGGATACGTTTTATAACTATGAAGGCGAAGTGGAGTTTGGAGTCACAAATGCGCGTACCGGTGAGGTTGAATTTATGAGTGCCTTAACGATGGACAAAAAATGTACAATGCTGCGTGCATCCTGTGCAATTCCATTAATGATGCCTGAAATTACAATGGCTGACACACCGTATTATGATGGTGGGCTAGCAAATGCAGTCCCATTAGATCGGGCGATTGAAAAAGGTTATGATAAACATATAATGATTTTAACGCGTCCACCAGAATATATAAAAACGAGTGGTAAGGGCAATAAATTAATGGTGAGACTGCTGAAAAAGAAATATCCAAAGCTTATTAAGCAACTTCAAACACGTGCGGCACGTTATAATGATAGAATGAAGGAAATTCATCAATTAGAGCAAGAAGGTAAAGTGCTTCTATTCAAACCAGAGTATGCGCTGAAAAGCTTTGAGAGTAAAATTGAAAATATGAATCGTAACTACGACATGGGCTATCGTCACGCGAAAGAACGTATGGCGGAGTTGAAGGCGTTTATTAATTATGAGGTGAAAGAATGAGTATCGTTTTATCAGGTATGCTAGTGACCTTTTCAGGAATAGCGGTCATTTTAGCAGCAATCTTTGTGATACCACCAGAATTTAAAGCGCTTGTATATGCGTTTTTTGCAATAGGCTGGGTGTTTGTGATTGCTGGTGTGGCCATTCGCTGGTATGGCATGAAGCAAGAGCGAAAAATCGACGCAATGAAGCAACAAAAATAATAGGGAAGTCCTAATTGGTCAAACGGCAAATTAGGGCTTTTTATTTGGGGCGGAAATCTAGTAACTAGCCGCTCGTTGATGGCGTGCTACAATCAGCGCTTCAAACTCTTTAATATCAAGGGTTTGAAGCGCTTTTCCTTTTTCAGTACTGTTTTAAAGGCTTTTGTAAAAACGCAAAATGGTTCAATAAGTGATTTCAACAGTTACCTATACCAATACAGATGCATTAAATCGCCAACAACTCCACACTATCCCTTGTCTTAAGACCCTCAATCATCTCCACCCAAGCATCAGGCTTCTCCGGCAACACCGCATAATAGGTCTTTAAAAACGTTGCAATCAGTGCAGTACTTAACTCGGTTTGCTCGTAGTCGGCTGGCATAAAGCATAAGTCAAGCCCACTAACAGCCGTCCCATCTAACTGCCATGATGGGTGGACGTACGGGAAGTTTAAGCGCTTGTAACCTAAATGAGATAACACTTCACGGCGTACGAACGGGTCCATTGGTTTCACACCGCCGAAGCCGTGGTCATCCACACGGTACGGGTCATATATTTCAGCAAACATGCCTGCCATTTCCTTGTTGTTTGCCTGTGCTAATGTTTGTAAATCTGCTGCGCGCTTTTTTGCTAAGAAGCGTCCAACGCCAAGACCTTCGCGGCCGATAATAGTAAAATCGGTCATGCCTACATTTAATTCTTCATAATAACGGTACTCGGTTGTGCCTATGACTTCGCCCTCATGCACTGCGACAAATACGCGAATATTTGGGTCCTCTAGTGGCTCTTTCCATAAATCAAAGGCTAATACTTCCTCTGGTGGAAACACCGTTTTTAATAGTTCATACATGTTCACAAATAGTGGGTCGTTAATTGATGTAATGCGATGGTAGTCCATTAATAAGCCTCCTCGGTTGGGAAGAAAGGGTTACGCCATTCCATTAAAACACCGTAATGATGCGACACTTCATCCTCTAAATAGTGGGGTACAACTTGTATAGGCATGCGGCCACAGCGCAGTAAAAACGAAATGACTTGGTCGTGTATGTCGCCGCGCACGACAGCTTCAATATACGCTTCAGGCGAAAGCTGCGCGGCGTGGTGATGATAGTTCGGCATGCGGCTACCACCAAGTAGACGAACGCGCTTTTGCTCGATGACGATTTCGTACATCGACAGCATGAGCCATTTGCCAAGACCTAAGCTGCGATAAGCAGGGCTCACACAAAGGTCGACAATGTAGAGCGTGTTACCATTTGGGTTATGTGTACGAATATAGCCGTTATCGGTTATGTCCGCCCATGTATGCTCGGGATCGTTTAGATCAAAATCAATGAGTAACGACGTCATTGAACCAACGAGTTGCCCATCTACTTCAATACAAAGTGTGCCTTCAGGAAAATGTGTCACATGACTTTGAAGCTGTTCTTCGTTCCACCACAGCTCTGATGGGAATGGGGGAGGAAAGCATTCTTGTTGGATACGGATAAGTGCAGCAAAATCCGCTGGCATATAATTCCGAATCGTTGCAGGGATTGGCTTGCTATTTTGAAAAACATAAAACTGTTTACGGTACATTTACAACACTGCTTTCCCAATCCGTGTATAAATCGGTACGGCGGTCACGCCACGTTGTTACAGAGCCCTTTTCACGCACCTGATAAAGCAGTGCTAAATCTAAATCACCTGTAACAACCATATCGTTATTGACCTCACCCTCGACAACTATCCCGCGCGGTGGAAACGGGACGTCATTTGGTGCAATAATGGCGGACTGGCCAAAATTCATTCGCATAAAATCAACGGTTGGTAGTGAGCCGACTGTAGAAGCAGTTACGACATAAATTTGATTTTCAATAGCACGCGCATGGCTTGTATAACGCACCCGATAGAAGCCATGGCGATCATCTGTACATGAGGGACAAAATACAACATCTGCACCGAGAGCCTTTGCCATGCGTACGATCTCAGGGAACTCAATATCGTAACACGTTAAAATCGCGATCTTGCCTTTTTCTGTGTCAAATAATTGTAAACCTTCACCTGCTGCCATGTGCCATTCGTGTACCTCGGTCGGGGTAATATGTAGTTTCGCCTGTGTTGCAACAGTACCATCTGGATAAAATAAATGGGCGACATTGTAGAGCTTGTCATTTTTACGAATGACATGTGTGCCTCCAATAATATGCGTTTTTGCTTCAATTGCTAAGTTAGTAAATAAGTCGAGGTATTGCTCTGTGAAGTTAGGAAGCTCATTGATGGAAAGCGGCTCACCCTTATGGTTGCCAATGGATAGTAACTGTGTTGTAAAAAATTCGGGGAATAAAATGAAATCCGTCTCGAACTCTAAGGCAGCACGGACGTAATGTTTTACTTGCTGGGCAAACTCATCAAACGATTGAATCGTATGAAGATGGTATTGTACTGATGATACGCGTAGTTTCATAATGACCTCCTTGTTATTTTTATACAATATTACCAAGTTATTTAAGAAAATAAAAGTCTGTATTTTCAGTTTATTTAATACTTATCTATTAATGGTGATAAAATCATTGTCTACTTGTATGTTATTAACAGAGTGAAGCACGAGAACTAGCCTGCTCGTTGATGGCGTGCTACAATCGAAATTAACAATAATATTAACATTACATTAACAGCAAGAGAGTAGGATCATTGTGCAATTTATAAAATTTGAAGCAAGCTATGCAGCGAGTGTTGCAACCTTATTGAATGAGTATTTACCATTTGAACCTGAAACAGCGGAGACCGTTTTAGAAGCTGAAGGTGTTCGCTATATCTGTGTAGATGGCAAAGATGTCATTGGCTATGTGGCAGGCTATTTAATAGAAGATGTTAATAACGAGTTTCCTTACTTTAAGGAAGAATTAAAGGATTTGCGAGCAGTTATTGAAAAGTGTTCAACAATGTACACAAGTCATTTCGTCGTGCATCCTGGGTATCGTAAAAAGGGGATTGGGTCGAAGCTTGTTGGGTTGTATATGGACGAGGCTAAACGTCAGTCAGAGAAAATTGTTGTGGTGGGCTGGGTACAATCGGATTTGGGGCTATGGGCAGCGGAGCGTCAATTTATGCAGTATCCATTTGAGCAGGTGGCTTATATTGAGCGTTATTTTGAGCCTTATGCGGTGGAATGTCCTAGTTGTGGTGGGTTGTGTACTTGTGATGCGAATATTGTAATACGCTAGTGTGGGGCCTTCATTGGGCAATTCTTACCTAAGATAAACCCATCTACAGGTGAAATTCAAGTAGTTCTTAGAAAAACGTTATTTTGCGTTAGAAGCAAAATAACGTTTTTTTCTTGGATTAGTTATTTCGTGCAATTTTAAAGTGTGCAAAAATTTCATGTACTGCTGTTTCGACAGCCATTTGATTTTTCATATTTAAATTTATAATTTTCCTAATTAGCACTTCATCTGTTTCAAAGGTAACTTTATTCTTTAAATAGAGTTCATATGCAGTCGGGTGGGATGGTTTGATTTTTTCCATCTTTGATTCGATTTTTTGCTCCTTTGTTCCATAGCCTAGCGACGTATAAACGTTAATATAAAGATCGAAAAATAAATCGAGAAGCATCATAGATCATCAAAACCTAAATTCACTGGTTCAAATGGTAAATCTGCAGCTGAGCCGGTTATATTCGTTGAAGGAACGGAATGATCAACTTCTTCAAAGCGAACCGCGTCAATCCATACTTCACCAGAGCCAACAAGCAACACACCAAAATGAATGGCTGCACTTTCTTCAGGCACATCTAGTACAATCGAATAGTAATTCCAGTCTGTTGTGCCATGAATTGAACGGTTATCCATATTGTCGAATTGTAAGAGGTCCCCGTTTTTCGTATCAATACGGCACCAAGCACCGCATTTCATTGCATCTTTTGTTTTCATAAAGCAAGACATTTTCAGACGCTTACCAATCCAATTTTTGGCTGAAAACACTTGCATCAAGGTGCCAAACTGACCTTCCTCAGCAGGGTGTGTGCTCCCTAAATAGCCCGATTTTGAGCCCGTATGAAATACTTCATGGTCGGCTTTTATTGTATATAGAGATTGTTTGTCCCCGTTAAAAGCCAGCCTTTCACTTCATTTTTTAGCGTCATTTTTTGTTCCTCCTTAAAGTTTATTGAACGCATTAAGTTGCGATATTTCCCTGGTGGCATCTGGTATAGCTCTTTAAAAGCGCGCGTAAATGCTTCTTGCGATTGAAACTGACATTCTAACGAGATATCGAGAATCGTTTCATCGGAGTGTAATAGTAAAAATGCAGCGATAGCTAGACGCCTTTTTCGAATGTAAGCTCCGACGGATAAACCGATTTCCTTTTTAAACTGCCTCGTTAAATAAAACTTTGAGTAGCCAATTTTTTCGGCATATTGCTCAAGCTGCCATTCAGATAATATATTTTCCTCTAGCGTATTTACAATATGTTGGACAAGTTGACTATACATGACTGCTCACCTCAAGACTTAGTATAGATTAAGAAGCTAGAATTAATTTTGATAATTATTGCTATAATGTAAGTATAAGGATTTTATTTGGTAATTGAAACACGCTTTTTCTGAAATGGTCTGGTAATTGAATTTAATATAATAGAAGTAAATATAAGTTTTCTATCTTATCAAAAATGTATTATAGAATAATAAGTAAATAAATGGGAAAATTATACCGTATAGAGCATTCCTATGGAGGTTAGAAGATATGACAAAAAAAAATAAAAAGGCAGACGGTAGGCAATCAAGAAAACCACAATTTATTTGGTACATTCATATTTTCATTTTTGCAATTGTACAGCTTGTATTTTTCATCTTTGACGGTGATATCGGTAGAGATTGGGATATAATTGGGCTTAATTCTATAGGAGAATGGGCTGTATTCAATAACCCACTTAGAGAATGGGTTCAGATACACAATAGTCAGCCGTTAAACGGAATAACTGCTTCATGGGGAATTGTTTTACTTTTACATGG
>JAZLIT010000107.1:0-4180 GCA_045617525.1 Solibacillus sp.
TACCATAAGCAAGTAATAAAATATACCCGATTATACAGATTGCAATAATGTTTAGTATTATTAGTAGCCACTTCAATAAACCTTTTTTTGCTTTGAATCCTAAAAAGGTTCCTAATAATGGAAACAGAAACATTGAAAGAATAAATGGTTTACCTAATGCTCCTAACGACACGCCACTCAACATTGTAGAAAACATAACAACGAAGATTACTAACGTAGCAAGTGAAACAACACTATATTTATTCATACGGGTTCACCTCCTGAAAGTTAGTTGTTATTCCTAATTTATAATATTCAAACCTTTATACAATTACCACTTAATTCCTTCTATGCGCCTAGGCTGGAAAACACCTTATGAGCCCTTCTATGGCAATATGTTACGCTAAATAGTGCATAAAAAATATACATTATAAAAGTCGAGAAACGTGGATTTAAAAGTTTCTCGGCTTTTAGCAGCAGAATAGATACCCTATTCATTTTCATATAATCACCTCTAGTTTTCAGAATGTTCTGACTCAAACTATAATAACACTAAGATTGGTTCTGGTACAAATATGGTTTGTTAGAAACACAGTCCCTCATTTGTTGTATGGGCCCTTGTTTAGATATTTTGCACCCGAACCTTCTATAAATGGTCATTAATAATATAACAACACTTTCATATACTTTTATATTGATGATTTATTAAGGGAGGAACTATGTGGACGTTTTCGTTAGACCGGGTGATTCCATTTGGTATTACAGCCAAACTTTTAAGCTCCCTCTTCCATTAATTGTTGATTCAAATCCAAATATAAATGCGCAAGCACTTAAACTTAATCAAATCATTAAAATCCCTGGATACGTATCAAATCAATATACAATTCAACGTGGTGATTCTATTTGGGTGATTGCACAAAGAATTAATATGCCCCCAGATGCAATTTTTTTACTGAATCCTACATTAAATCCAAATCGGCTGCAAGTTGGGCAAGTTATCGCGCTACCTGTTCGTGTAACTTGGAGCGTAGTCAATGGAAAACAAGACTACGACTATAGCACGATGATAAATGACATTAGTACGCTGCAAATGATTTATCCATTTCTTTTAAATGAATCGATTGGCAATTCTGTTTTAGGTAAAGAAATTCCAGGGCTATTCATTGGCAACGGGCAAAAACGCGTACATTTTAATGCGTCATTCCATGCGAATGAATGGATTACTACAGCAATTGTAATGACATTTTTAAATGAATATTTATTATCGCTAACGAATCAAAGTTCGATAAGAGGAATTTACACATTGCCATTATATCTTCAAACGTATTTAAGTATCGTTCCGATGGTTAATCCGGATGGGGTTGATTTAGTACTAAATGGACCTCCTGCAAATGAAACAGTTCGAGCAAATGTAATTGAATGGAATAATGGGAGTACTGACTTTTCAGATTGGAAAGCGAATATTAATGGGGTAGATTTAAATGATCAGTTCCCGGCAGAATGGGAATTAGAAAGAGAAAGAAATCCAAAAACCCCAGGTCCACGTGATTATGGTGGAGAAAGTCCACTTTCGGAGCCAGAGTCAATTGCAATGGCAGACCTCACAAGAGAAATGGATTTTGCCCGAGTTTTAGCATTCCATACACAAGGCGAAGTCATTTATTGGGGATTTCAAGGATTAGAACCGCCAGAATCAGAACAGTTAGTAAATGAGTTTGCGCGGGTAAGCGGATATGAACCTGTTCAGACATTTGATAGCTATGCTGGCTATAAAGATTGGTTTATTCAGGATTGGCGCAGGCCAGGTTTCACTGTAGAACTAGGACTCGGCACTAACCCACTGCCAATTAGTCAGTTTGATGAAATTTATGAAGAAGCGTTAGGAATTTTTTTAGTGGCGCTTTTTTGGTGATTGAAATGACAGATTAAATGTAGTAATTCATTCTTAACAATAAGAAAACCCCGTTCATTAGTAGCTAATTTACGGGGTTTTCATGATTTAGTTTGGATCCTTTAAAGTTTCTTGAACTTCTTGTAATTGCTGCTTTAAATCCGATAATTTTTCTTTATTTTGCTCGACAATATCTAAATGTTCCTGGCGTTCTTCCGCAGTATGAAGTGCATTTTCGGAATGCTCCATGGCATTGAAAGCGTGCTCTACTGCAATTTCCTCTGGGTGAGACAGTACTTGTTTCACTGCGCGCTCTGACTTTTCAACAGAGTTAGATAATAAAGTGCTTGGATGATTTTGTTTCCAGCTTGGTGTACCTGCCCTTTTTTTAGCCACTGTTGCTCTTCCTTTCTTTCGTAGCAGTCTGTTTTTCAATGTTAGTATTGTTAGATGCGAGAAATCTATGCATGCAATAGTTGAGAAAAAATGTATTTAAAAGGAATTTGAATTGTCTTTGCGCAGCATCTCTTTAGTAAATAAAATTACTTATTTCCCTGTACATTCTATTCAAAATATTAGGCATAATTAAATAGTACGTTCAAAGATAATTTGAATAAACATCGCCTGTCTACCCCATCCAAAACGCAGTGAGGTAAATGTATGGAGCCGTTATCCTTCTTTCGCAAATGGTAATATGAATTTTCCCTTTAACTAGTCCTATAAGTCATTGCTTTCGAATAAAATGCAATGACGTCATATTAGTGGAGGGCAATTCATGGATTCTATATTCACCTATATCTTTTTAGGCATATCTATGGCTGCAACAATTGGACCTGTTAAGACCGTCCTGTTAAATACGGGTTTAAAAAGCGGTTTTTTTCATGCTTGGTTTTTTAGTCTAGGTGCTTTGGCAACCGACATCATGTATATGTTCATAGTTTATTTTGGCGTAGGTCAATTTATTGATTCGTTATTATTGAAAATAATCCTCTGGTCTTTCGGCTGTTTTGTTCTTTTGTATACCGGTATAGAAAATTTACTCTCGCTACATAAAATTGATATGAATTTAAAACGTGGTAAAAGAACGCGACTTAGACAATCAATACTGTCTGGTTTCTTCATGTCATGGTTAAATCCAATTACTATCCTTTTTTGGCTAGGTATATATGGTTCCATACTCGCAAAAACGGCTGGAGTCTCTACAGGATATCAAATCATTCTAAATAGTATTGCCATTTTACTGGGTATTATGTTAGTGGATTTTATTATGGCCTTTTCATCCAGTGTAGTTCGTAAAGTATTAACCACAAAGCTTTTGAAAACAGTCTCCTTTATTTCATCCATAATGATGATTGGTTTTGGAATCTACTTTGGTATACAGGCTTATCAAGCATTTTTTTAAAACTTTTAAGCAGAAGCCTCCCACTTTTATAAGTGGTAACATGGTGCAAAGTGTTCGCCAAAAAACGGTTTTGCGTTACCAAAATCATACAACGCATAAAATGAACACGAAAGGAAACCATACCTTTAGTAGCAAAAAAAAGGACTAATCGAGGTGTGGTAATGAAGAGTAGTAAGGATCAAGTAAGTGTCTTGTGTATTGCAAGTTTGACTTCAATCCCTCTCATCATGACGTTGGGAAATTCCATGCTTATTCCCGTGCTTCCGAAACTGGAAGAAAAGGTAGGTATCTCATCATTTCAGTCGAGCATGATCATTACGAGCTATTCGGTCGCCGCTATTTTCCTTATACCAGTAGCCGGCTATTTATCAGACCGCTTTGGCAGGAAAATGGTGATATTACCAAGTTTGATCTTCGCTTTAATTGGGGGTCTAATCGCCGGATTTGCTTCATGGAAAATGGATGACCCATACACAATGATTATCGTTGGTAGGATCATACAGGGAATTGGGGCGGCTGGAGCAATGCCAATCGTTTTACCACTTGTGGGTGACCTTTATAAAGACGATGATGAAAAAATAAGTTCTACTTTAGGGGTTATAGAAACGTCGAACACGTTTGGAAAAGTGTTAAGTCCCATTTTAGGTTCGATATTTGCAGCTATTTTATGGTTCCTACCTTTCTTTTCCATTTCAGTGCTGAGTTTAATTTCTATTGTACTTATCTTTTTCTTTGTTAAAGCTCCTAAAGAAAAAGATGAACCCGTGAAGTTTAAGGAGTTTTTAAGTAACACAAAAAAAGTTTTCAAGGCGGAAGGAAAATGGTTGTATACCATATTCCTTAATGGGGTCCTTGTGATGGTAATATTATTCAGTATGTTATTTTTCTTATCAGAAAACCTCGAAAAA
>JAZLIT010000108.1:0-9547 GCA_045617525.1 Solibacillus sp.
GAACCCGCTTCTAATATGAAGCGGGTTTTTTATTATTTATATTGGAATCTGTATACCATAGTGTGTACGCTGAGGACAACAAATAAAATAATTAAGCTTCGCCCATCCCTATCGCAAATAGTAAGAGCAATGTACAAACTAAAATAAATAGATTTGCGATTAGTCCGAGCAATCCGATTAATAGCATACTTTTGCGTCGTTTAAACAGCCATGAAGAAATTCCGGCAAGCATAATACCTATAATTGATGAAATAAGAAAAATAGGAACTCCTACGTAAGGATCAAAATCTGGCCCTCTTAGCTTTAAAAAAGCACTAATACTGACGATGACCGGCAAAATAGAGAAAACACCTAAAATCATTCCTGCTTTATTTTTATTCAAAATCATTACCTCCTCGATAACTATTGAATTGTACTCGGTCAGATACAATAGCCACTGACCGTTATGGAAATGGGTTAACCATCCATCCCAAGAAAAACATACTCATTATAAAAAAGATACAAAACAGTGCAATACATAATCCCCATATTCCAAGCGAACGGTGCTTCTTATTAAACAAGGGAATACCTGCGCTGCCTAAACAAATCAAAATTAATAGGTTAAAATCTTCTAGTAAATTAATTAAGTAACTCGTGAGTAATCCAATATTGAAAAGAAACAAGACAATTAATCCACTTAGTATCGAAAGCCAACCGAATAATTTAGCGATTCGATCATATATACTTATTTTGCCCAGTTCCATAATTTCACCTCACCTATCTTCATTGATCGAATATCCCTCATTTGCTGAAGTGCTTCTACTTCCTTTTTTGGACCCGTGACAACAACCCCATATACCTCAATACCATTCATTTCAATAAACTCTCTTCGTTCAGCAAGCGCTAGATTTTTTGCGCTTGATACGTTCGTAGCTAATTCCTCATGCTCCATTAAAAAGTCTAGAATCTCAATAAATACCTTTTCATTTTCCATCATCGTATGAAATGGTGACCAGGTAGATGTATCTCGCTGCACAGGATAGCCAATTGGAGAAACCACATTCCCTGCTTCACTTAAGTTAGTCGCTTCAACGCCTGTATTGACAGCTGCCCATAAAATCTCTACATTAGAAAATAACTTTTTCGTTTCTTCTACAGAATACAATGTATTGAATGAAATATAAGCCTCTACAACGGTTTCATCAGGTAGACCGCTTAATACTCGCCATTCTTTAACTGAGTTAATTTCACTCGTATTGTCTGGATGCGTTAGCCAAGGATTTGTTTCTGTTGAGTTTTTTGGACGTACACGTTCAAGAGATGTATCAATCTCTTTATTTGATAACTTATTGAATGTGTAATTCATTGTGTATGTGTTTGCTTTGTAGTCTTCACTACCGATACGCTTATATTGTTCGAATTCCAGCTGCATTGAAAATGGACTAAAATTCAGATCGAATTCCATCTCCTCAAGTGATGTATTTGGCTCCGTAATATATAGTGTTTGACTCGTAACATCCATAATTGTTGTCGAGCTTGTTCCGAACGCATAATAAACCAATGTCAGTATAAAACTAGTTGGTCCAAGCATTAACGCAATGGTTATTGTCAAGAAAATCATTCTTATTTTGGATGAGGATAATGAGCGTTTCATTTTTTTCTGAAGCTTTAATTGGTGTTCAACAGGTAATTGATTTTCCTTGCTTTTACTTATTAAATTTTCATATTCGCCCATTCTTCTTTTCCTCCTCTTTAATTAGCACTCTCATTTTCTTGCGGCCACGAGATAAATGACTTTTTAATGTATTCACCTTTAAATCTAAAATCATCGCAGCTTGTTCATACGTACAGTCCTGAATGTCACATAAAAGAATCGATTGCTTTTCAAAAGGTGATAATTCATTCACTAAATTCAAGAGCTGATGATAGCTATCTTGCTCGATCCAAATTGATTCGGGTGTGTCATAAACAATCTGATCAACCTCTTCCATCGGTGAGCTGCGTACTTCCTTACGACAGTAATCGATATAAGTATAGTAAGCGACTTTAAATAACCATGGTTTCAACTCATCGATTGATTTACTTAATAAAAAAATATGCGCTTTATAAAAGGTATCCTGAAGTATATCTTCGGTCGTTTGAGGATGCCTACAGAGTGAATAAATATAGCGATATAAATCCCCTACATATAAATCGTATACTTTTTCGATTTCCATCTCTGCCCCCCTCATTACATCCTCGTTTCAGAACACTTTAAAGTTGCGAAAATTCAAATTATTTTTCGTGTAATTTTTCTAGCCTAATAATTCTTTATGAAATTCAATTGTATAACGCAAAAAAACAAAAAAATGTATACCAGGTACTCACACAATTACAGGCAAAATGAATGAGCCTACTACTTTTCTATTTCGCTCTTTCCTTTTACAATATACATAAGAGGAGGCGAAAGAGTTGAAGAATAAAAGAAAAATGTTTAGACGAGCCGCACTTATAGCAGTGCCAATACTGGTCATCCTCTACTTTGTTATTGGCAATGTGTTTTATTATTTTGCATTAAACGCCAATTCAACTCAAAGTCGTTCGATTGGCGAAAAGTATTACGTCAGTAGCCCAGCTATTGATCCAGAGCGTGAGCAACTCGAGCGGGAAAAAGACAAGGAATTTCTTGAACAAATGCAGCCCGATCAACTTTCGATTACGTCCCATGATGGGCTAAAACTAGAAGGCTATGTATTTGAGCAACCTACGCAAACAAATCAATGGGTATTTGCTGTCCACGGTTATACTGGCAGCGTACGGCAGATGACGAGATGGAACAGACAGCTATATGAACTAGGCTACAATGTTTTTGCGCCGGATTTACGAGGGCATGGGAATAGTGCGGGAAATTACTATGGCATGGGCTGGCTCGACCAGCAAGACTTACACGATTGGCTACAACTGTTACTTGAGCGCGAACCTGATGCAGACGTTACATTATACGGGGTATCAATGGGTGCATCAGCCGTTTTGAACTTGGCTGGCAAAGCTCCATCACAAGTTAATGCGGTTATTGCCGACTCTGGCTTTACGAGTGTCAAATCTATTTTTGAAACACAGTTGCACAATGTGCTACACTTGCCCTCATTCCCTATTTTAAATGCGGCAAATACCGTTTCAAAGTGGCGTATTGGACTTGATTTCAAAGCTTCCACTTTAGAGCGAGTTAAAGAAATCCGTATTCCCATTCTATACATTCATGGTGGGCAAGACACATTCGTTCCAGTCGAAAACGTCTATTCTTTAGCAGAGGCAACAAACACACCATACGAAATATGGGTTGTAGACGAGGCAAATCACGGAGAAGCTGTAAAGGTAGAACCCGACTTGTACCGCGAGAAAGTGAATACCTTTATCCAACAAAATAGGACTCCAAAATAAAGCAGATGAAACATAAGGCTATATTAGGTCATAAAAAATGAGCTTGGAATTACTATTTCCTAGCTCATTTTTTCTAGAAAAAGTTATTCATTGGTAGTGGTACTTCTTTTGAAGATACGTGTATCCTTTAAAAAGTTGGTTCCAATCACCCCCAGTATAATAAGAACTGATCCTATAATATGATAAATAAAAATATCTTCACTTAATATGATTGCCCCAGCAACAATAGAAACTACCGTAGACATATTGGAAAAGACACTCATTTGTGAAGCTGATATTTTTGAAAGTATAAAGTTGGATAATAATGACGTTACAAAAGATGCAAGAATCCCAAGAAATAGAATTGAAACTACAAAGTTTAAGTTTGTCCAAGGAATAAACATAGATTGTAAACTTCGATTTGAAATATGCGTTAAAAGCGAAGCTATGTTAAAAAAAATGAAGCCTATTCCTAACATAAAAAAGGTTATTTCTAGAGGCTTAAATGTTCGAATTAAAGAGCGTGTTAGTACTGTATAGCCTGATAACGACAAACAAGAAATCAATAGTAATAAAATACCCAACCAACTTGAAAAGGAAATAGTACTACCTTTCATAATAAATATATAAATAACCCCAAAAACGGATACAGTAATAAAAATTTTCTGAATTATCGATGTGTGCTCTTTTAAAAAAAATGAAGCCATAATAGTCGTTAAAATTGGGATTGTTGCAAATAGAATTCCAGCCTCTGAAGACGGTACCGATTGTAGCCCAAATGCTTGAAAACTAAAGAAAAAAGTAGGATAAAGGATTGTTAGGGGAAGTAATTTATAATATGATTTAAGCCTAATATCTACTTTTACAACTTTAAGTACTATTAGTAAAGATACTGTAAAAAAAGCGATTGTAAAACGGAAGGCCAATGTATCTAGTGGATTAGATTCATTAATAGCTGTTTTAGTAAATAAGAAAGATAAGCCCACAATTACCGCATTTGTTATAGCACATATATAAGCCAAATAAAGTCCATTCTTCACATACAACACATCCTTATATAGTTCCTCTTGATATAAATATACTAAATTTATTTGGAAAAAAGTTCATACTTAAGAATGATTATTTCTTTCATATCAGAAATAATCATTTGTTATAGTTTATCTGTTAGCATGTTTCTACGAGAGTATTTGCAATCAGAGCACCACGCGCCAACCCTCTTTCCTAGCGAAGCGGTTGGCGTTGAGCCCTTTTTTACGTAATCAAAAACGCTCCATCGTTAAATCAGTATTTACGGAAACTGCAGCCTTATTACCTTTGGCAGCAGAAATTAGCAATGAGGTTGGTTTCGATTTTTCAGTTTCACCGGCAATGTATATATTTTTTTGAGTAGTTTTACCAAGCCCATCTGTTATAACTTCTCCATTTTCATGAAATTCACAGCCAAGCTTCTTGGCAAATTGATTTGGGCGGTAATAGGATGGGGCCACAAACCCACCTGATCTTTGGATTGTTTCTCCTGTAACAAACTCAATTTTTTCGAGATAACCATCATTACCTATTAAGTTTTTCACCGGCTCCGATATTATCTTGATGTTGTGTTTTTGTAACTGAGTAACACCTTCTTTAGATAGCTGCACTCCATTTGTGAGGACAATTAAATCCTGCGACCAGTTATAAATTAATTTAGCCAAATGAAGTACATGTTCTTCTTTTTCAGCAATGACAACTAAAGGCTTGTCCCTTTGCTCCCAACCATCACAATATGGGCAACTGAAAAGGCTTTTTCCATAAAAATCTCTTATACTTGGTATAGAAAATACTTCTTGAATACCAGTAGCTAATATTATTTTTTCCGTAACATATTCCTGACCACTACATGTATTGACAATAAACATACCATGATCTTTATCCTTGATTATTTCAGTAACTGTTTCATTAAAATATAATACAGATGGATAATTCGCCAATTCGTTTAACCCTAATTCTTTAAACGCTTGTGGTTTTATCCCATCTCGAGTAATAAATCCATGTGACTCCTGTGTCACTCGATTTCTATTCGTGCCATCATCGAATAATGCAATTACTCGCCTAGCCCTCCCTAAAGTTAAACTAGCACTTAAACCTGCTGGACCTCCACCTATCACGATACAATCAAAAACATCCATTGTTTGCCCCCCTATTCCTGCTACTCTTAGCGAGAACTCACCTTCACTCAAGTTTTAAGTAGTTTCTTCGGATATTTAGTAGCAGTTCATCCATTAAATGATTCTCTTTTGGGTCAGCCATCATACTTAAATATCAATATTTCTTTGCATAACTTTGAGATTTCTCCACGCATTTTTACATAAATTACCCAAAAGTACTAAAATGTGAAATACCCCATTCGATGAAATGAACAAATTGTCTTATTTTTGAAATATTTTAATATCTGTATAATTTACATAATGTCATATAAAAGGAGCATACGTTTGAAGAAATTTATTTATCCTTTCGTCATTGGTGTTGCGCTTTTTGTCACGGGATGTTATGAAGAAAAGGAAGAAAAAAGTGATTCATCAAATGGCACGGAGCAATCAGAAGAGTTAACAATCATCAAGACATACGACACAGAACTTGGAAAGCTTGAAGCCTATTATATAAACGAGGAAATAGACGAAGCATACGAGAAAAATGATATTGGGTTAACAATTACTTCGGTTGAATATGGTAAGGTACTTATTAACGAAATTAATCGTAGCACATATAAAAAAGCAGCAGATACAGACGGAAATAATACGTACATTAAAGTAGGTGTTGAATTAAATGCTGAAAAAGACGCATATGAAAAAGACGCTATAACATTTTACATTTATCAAGCAGGGATAGATGTGAAAGGTAAGGATGTGCAGGCAGACTCTACGTATAGTGACAAAGTCTATCTAAGTAACGGAAAAATAGAGGAATTGGATCAAGGTTACTTATATTTTATCGTCGATGCCACTATGCCATTCACTTCGCTAAAATTGAACGTCCCAGCACCGTTTAAAGGCGGCTTATCAATTTCCGACGATTATAAATTCGAACTTGAATTATAAGGATAAAGAGCTTGGGGCGATATGCACCCAAGCTCTTCTTTATTAAACCTTTAACTGAATCTAAAAATCGAATTGACTTTTACACCCATTCCCCCCGATACTCCCTCGGCGTGATGCCCTTCCATGCTTTGAACGTCTTACTAAAATAATTTGGGTCGGCAAAGCCACAGCAAGCAGCGATATCATGAATTGGTCGCGACTCATCCTTTAGCTGCTCACTCGCCCGCTCAATGCGCACGCGCTGCATATATTTCTTTAAATGAACTCCCTCTTCTTTTGCAAATAGGCTGCTTAAATAATTACTGCTAATGCCAAGCGTATAGGCAATTGACGTGAGCGACAAATCGGCTTCGTGCAATCGATTGCGAATGATTTCCTTCGCTAAGGTCGGGTAGCTCTTTTGCTCCTTCAAGCGTAACGACTTCACCGTTTCAATTAGGGACTCGGTAAAATGAATAATTTCATTGATGATCGTAAATAAAATCGGGTGCTCGATAATGAGACGAAAAAGCTTGCGATAAGCCGCTTCTAGCTGTTCATATAAGCCGAGCTGGTAGCTTAGCATAAACCGACGCACTTGCGCCAAAATACTCGTTAAGTGAACGCGAACATCCTCCTGCTCATAATATTGCTTTTGAATCGGCAGTAGTAATTGCTTGAATTGCTCGATATCTAGCTGCTCTAGGCTGGTGATGACTTCCTGCTGTTGCTGCGGTGAAAGGAGCGGATCAAAGGAAACAGGCGTGACCGTTTTCGACGTATAAAATAAGTGACCAAAGCCGACGTAAAAGCATTGCTCAAGCGCCTTTTCTGCGCTGACATAGCAGTTTTTTAATGAGGCTGGCTGTTCATCGTAAATGCTTATATTTAAGTCTACTTGTTGTTCCTGCTGCCACTGTTTTTGCAACATGCGAATATCTTTTTCGACCGTGTTTTCTGGAAATAAACAAACGAGCCAATTGGAAAACGGATAGACGTCAACATGCAAAAATGCAATCGAGTCTTGTAGCCAGTCGTACAATGCTGCAAGGCTATTCGTTTGGGCTGGCTCAATCAGTGTAAACACTTTATCCGTCATATGCTTGCCCCAAAATAACTGCAAATAAAAGGCGTCCTTATTTTTGCGTTGGCCCTCTTCCTCAACGTCCTTGAAAGAACTAGCACGCTCAAGTGACCTTGTACTCTTTTGCTGCGTAATTTTCCGCATAAATTGCTCTAAATCAATCGGCTTTGTCCAAAGTGCCTTTGCATGAATATCAATTGCTTTTAGCGCATTTTGATAAAGTGAATCGGACGTCATAGCAAACACATGACAGCTCGTCTGCTGCAGTAGCGTATAAATCGTCGTATGCTGGCGAGGCGGCAGCAGGTCAATGTTGATTAATAGAATGTCGGGACAAAATGTATGCATTTTCGTAATCGTATCAGTTGCAGTAGTACTAAATTCAAACGCTAAATCCCCCGCTAAATACGTTTGTAAATACCAACGTATACCAATCAACTCTTGCATATTACGGTCTACTAGCAATATTTTCATATTCTGCTCCCTAATGTAGATTTTTCCTCACTTAAGTATGATTTTATCATTCTTCCGAAGTTTATTCCTATTAAAATATTCAATTTTCTATATTTCCAAAGTTCAATAACAATTACGATAGTCTTAACAAACATAGAAAAGGTGAGCGAAATATGACAGTAATCTTTTTAGATGGTGAAACGTTAACGAGGCAACAAGTGGAAGCAATTAGTAAAGGCACGGCAACGGTTGCTTTATCTGAGGAAAGTAAGCAACGTGTGCTCACAAGTCGCGAACGCATTGAAAGGCAGCTACAAAACGGTGCAGTCATTTACGGCGTGAATACTGGCTTCGGGGAGCTATCACGCATTCGTATTGCAGACGAGGATATCGAGTTACTGCAGCTTAATTTATTGCGCTCGGACGGCATGGGTGTTGGTGTACCGTTTGATAAAGAAATCGTCCGAGCGATGATGGTGCTCCGTGCGAATGCGTTAGTTCGGGGTTTTTCAGGTATTCGTTTAGAGACGCTTGAACTACTGTTAGCGCTTATTAATGAAGGGGTGACGCCGGTTGTCCCTTCGCAAGGTTCAGTTGGGGCAAGTGGTGACTTAGCGCCTCTTTCGCATCTAGCACTCGTGTTAGTCGGCGAAGGAAAAGCGGCGTTTCTCGGGGAGGTACTGCCAGGTGCTGAGGCGTTACAACGAGCCGGACTACAGCCTGTTGTGTTACAAGCCAAAGAAGGATTGGCACTCGTGAATGGAACGCAGGCGATGGGTGCACTCGGTGTCGTGACGTTAAATGAAGTCGAGCGAATTGGTGTTGCGTGTGATATGTCGGCAAGCTTAACGATGGAGGCGTTGCAAGGCATAATTGATGCGTTTGATGCGGAGTTACTTGCGGTGCGCCCTCATCCTGAAATTCAAGTGGTTGGCGCACGCATCCGACATTTTTTAGAAGGAAGTAAGCGTATCACAAGGCAAGGTGTACTGCGCATGCAAGATGCGTATTCAATTCGTTGCATTCCTCAAGTGCATGCAGCAAGCTGGCAAACATTTGCACATGCGGAAAATATCGTCCATATCGAGGCGAATGCAACGACAGATAACCCCGTGGTACTCGAGCGCGGCGATGTGTTATCTGGCGGGCATTTCCACGGGCAGCCGATAGCATTTGCGATGGATTTCTTAAAGTTTGGTGTTTGCGAATGGGCAAATATTTCAGAGCGTCGTACAGAGCGTATGGTTAACCCTCATTTAAACAACGGTTTGCCACCGTTTTTAGCAGTGAAACCAGGCATTGAGTGCGGTTTAATGATTGCACAGTACACAGCGGCTTCGCTCGTCTCTGAAAATAAAGTGCTCGCCCACCCTTCCTGCGTCGATTCGATACCTACTTCTGGTAACCAGGAAGATCATGTCAGTATGGGGACGACTTCCGCACGCCAAGTTAGGCAAATTACGCATAACGCTGCAAAAGTCATTGCGATTGAATTTATCTGTGCCTCCCAAGCAATTTATTTAACTGGCTGCGAGGACGACTTAGCCCCGCGTACTCGAAAGTTTCTCGACGTCGTGCG